>CAYMLN010000618.1:0-1971 GCA_964391045.1 uncultured Saprospiraceae bacterium | reverse complement strand
GATCGTTGAGGCCGTCGTGGAGAACCTGGACGTCAAACGGCAACTCTTCGAGAACGTCGAGCGGTACCGTCGCTCCGGCACCATTGTTTCGACCAATACCTCGGGCATCCCCATCCGCATGATGGCCGACGGCCGCAGCGCGGATTTCCGGCAACACTTCCTGGGCACGCATTTTTTCAATCCGCCGCGCTACCTGCGCTTGCTTGAACTTATTCCCGGGCCGGATACGGACCCATCGGTCATCGCATTCATGGCGGACTTTGCCGACACGCATCTCGGCAAGCAGCCGGTGGTGTGCAAGGATACGCCGGCCTTCATCGCCAACCGCATCGGCGTCTTCAGCCTCGCCAGTGTCTTCCGGCTGACGACCCAACTCGACCTGCCGATCGGCATCGTCGACAAGCTCACCGGTCCTGCCCTTGCGCGTCCGGGCACCGGCACCTTCCGGCTCGCCGACCTGGTCGGCCACGACACCGGCGTGCGCGTCATGCAAGGCATCCGCCAGCATTGTCCGGACGACGAACAAGCCGCAGCATTCGAAATCCCGGGTTATATGCAGTTCCTCCTGGACCAAGGCTTCCTGGGCCAGAAATCCGGACAGGGTTTCTACAAGAAGACGGATGAGAAAGACGGAAAAGGCAAGCCTGTCTTCCTCTCGCTCAACCTGAAGACGCTCGAGTACGAAAAACAGCCGCGCGCTGACCTGCCCTCGCTCGGCCTGTCGAAACAGATCGAATCACCGGACAAGCGGATCAAAGCCCTCTATGACAGTCCGGATGCCGGCGGGCAATTGGTGCGCAGGCACCTGCTGGAGTTGTTTTCGTATGCCAGCCATCGGATCCCGGAGATCGCGGACTCGATCCATGCCGTCGACATGGCGCTCAAGACCGGCTTCGCGTGGACCTATGGCCCGTTCGAATATTGGGACCTCATCGGGCTTCGCCGCGGTATCGACGACGGACAGGCCCTCGGCCTGACCTTTCCCGACTGGATCCATGCCATGGCGGACAGCGGCAAGGAAACCTTCTACGCCTACCAGCACGGCGTTGCCTGGATCTACGATGCCGCTACCGGTGCTTACGTCGTTGCACCGGAGGGTGGAAAAAGAATTTCGCTACGCGCGTTCCGGACCGCCGCACCTGTGTACAAGAACGACGAAGCGGTCCTGCACGACATCGGCGACGGCGTGCTCTGCTTTGAATTTGCCAGCAAGGCCAACGTCATCGGCGAAGGCATCCTTCGCGGTCTCAACGAGAGCATCCGCATCGCGGAAGAAGACGGCTGGAAAGGCCTGGTCATCGGAAACGAGGCCCCGAATTTTTCCGTGGGCGCCAACCTCATGCTCATCGGCATGATGGCCTTCCAGGAAGAATGGGACGAGCTGGACAACGCGGTCCGGTACTTCCAGCAAACCTCGATGCGCTGCCGGTATTCTTCAGTGCCTGTGGTATCTGCGACACAAGGTTATGTGTTTGGCGGCGGGTGTGAACTCTCCATGCACTGCGATGCCGTCATGGCCGGCGCGGAGTCCTACATCGGCCTCGTGGAAGCCGGCGTGGGCCTGATCCCGGGCGGCGGCGGCACCAAGGAATTCACCGTACGCCTGGCCGACAGCTTCGATCCGGGCGACGTCCATATCCCGAAGTTGATCGAACGCGCCAAGACCATGGCGCTTGCCCGCGTGGCGACTTCCGCGGATGAGGCCTTTGGCCTCGGGTACCTGCGTCACGGCACCGATGAGGTGATCATCAACATGGCCGATCCCATTACGGCCGCCAAGCAAAAGGTGTTGGCCTTGCGCGAGCGCTACGTACCCGGCACACCGCGGACCGACATCCTCGTCCTCGGCCGCCAGGGACTCGCCTCGCTCTACGCGTTCGCCAACGAATTCAAACTCGGTCGGTACGGATCCGAGCACGACCTGAAGATCGTGCATAAGCTCGCCTGGGTGTTGTGCGGCGGCGACCTGAC
>CAYMLN010000617.1:0-1972 GCA_964391045.1 uncultured Saprospiraceae bacterium | reverse complement strand
TCAGCAGCCGACCTCTGATCCGTCTCAGCATGGGCCTGCCGCACTTGCGCATCGAAAACCGCGTCTTGCCCTCCGGGCCGACCGTGCTCGACGAGATGGCCAACGCCGCCCTCTGGCTTGGCTGTATGGTCCAGATGTACGACGACGTCGGCGACATCCGGCATAAGATGAGCTTCGAGGACGTCTCCGACAATTTCTCCAAGGCCGCCAAGTTCGGCATCGACACCAAGTTTACCTGGATGTACGACCAGAAGGTGCCGGCCGTGCAACTCATCCTCGAGGAACTCATCCCGCGCGCCCGGAAGGGCCTCGAGATGCGGAACGTCGACAAGGACAACATCGACCGCTACATGGACGTGATCGAGATGCGGGCCAAGGAACATATGAACGGCGCCCGCTGGGCGCTGCGCTCGTATACTAAGCTCAAGAAGGAGACCACGGAGGACGAGGCCCTGACCGTGCTCACCTATGCCATGTCGGAAAACCAGAAGCAGGGACGTCCGGTGCACGAATGGAAGATGCCCGAGCTCTCGGACCTCAAGGAATACCGGCCCTCGCACCTGCGCGTCAGCGAGTTCATGACCACCGACCTCTTCACCGTGCGGCAGGAAGACATCATCGACCTCGTCGTCGACGTGATGAACTGGCGGAAGATCCGCTACACCCCGGTGGAGGACAAGGAAGGCAAGCTCGTCGGCCTGGTGACCCTGCGCATGATCCTGCGGCACATGCTCCAGCAGCGCAAGCTGGGCGCCGACGCCCAGGCCCAGCTGACGACCGTCGGCGACATCATGAATAGGTCCCCGATCACGGCCGATCCCAACATGACCATCATCGAGGCCATGAACCTCATGCGCAAGCAGCAGATCGGCTGCCTGCCCGTCGTCAAGGGCGGCGAGCTCATCGGCATCATCACGGAGATGGACTTCCTGCGGATCTCGGGGCGGTTGATCGAGCGCCTGGAGGGCTGAAGCCCCCGGTGAAACCGGGAAGGCTTCAGTGGGTAAATGGTTAAGTGTTTAAATGTTTAAGTGTTTAATTGGTAGTGTGTTGTGAGATTAAACATTTAAACATTTAAACATTTACACCTTTTTCCGTCAACATGGGATCGCCTGTCATGGTCTTTGGTCCCGACGCGGGGATTCGGTCGTAGAACCTTATTTTTGCGGTCCTGTTCTAACCGGCAAACGAAAGAAATTCCGACACGATGATTTTTGACCTCGATATGATCAAGGCATACTATGCCGGCCTGCCCGGCAAGGTGGCCGCTGCATGCCAGGCCCTGGGACGCCCCCTGACGCTGACCGAAAAGATCCTCTTCAGCCACCTGCATCCGGAATCGCCGCTGCGCGACCATGGCCGGGGCAAGGACTATGTGTTCTTCGCACCGGACCGCGTGGCCATGCAGGACGCCACGGCCCAGATGGCCCTGCTGCAGTTCATGACCTGCGGGATGGACAAGACCGCGGTGCCCTCGACGGTGCATTGCGACCACCTCATCCAGGCCAAGACCGGCGCGGACACGGACCTGAAGACGGCCCTCGATGTCAACTCCGAGGTGTATTCCTTCCTGGCCTCGGTTTGTGACAAGTACGGCATCGGCTTCTGGAAGCCGGGCGCGGGTATCATCCACCAGACCGTATTAGAAAACTATGCTTTCCCAGGCGGCATGATGATCGGGACGGACAGCCACACGCCGAATGCCGGCGGCCTCGGCATGCTCGCGATCGGGGTCGGCGGCGCGGACGCCGTGGATGTCATGGTCGGCATGCCGTGGGAACTCAAGATGCCGAAGGTCATTGGTGTCCATCTCAAGGGAAAACTCAATGGCTGGACCTCCCCGAAGGACGTCATCCTGAAGGTGGCCGGCATCCTGACCGTGAAAGGCGGCACCGGGGCCATCGTCGAATATTTTGGCGACGGCGCACAGTCGATGTCCTGCACCGGGAAGGGGACGATCTGCAACATGGGC
>CAYMLN010000616.1:0-1975 GCA_964391045.1 uncultured Saprospiraceae bacterium | reverse complement strand
TGCATGCCCAGCACCGAAGCGCTGCTGTCGTTCCAGTCGCCCTCGTTCATCTCGCGACCGTCGGGATGCAGCCAGAGCACGTCTTGTCCGCCACCCCGATCCTGACCATGAAGCCAGTGATCGTGACTGATTGCCGGATGCGCTCGACGGAAGGCATTGAGCGCGGAGACGAAATCAACCAACGCACCATCGGCAGCTTCCCAGTCGACCCAGGTAATCTCGTTGTCCTGGGCATAGGCATTGTTGTTGCCCTGCTGGGTGCGGTACAGCTCGTCGCCCTGCTGGATCAGAGGCGTCCCGCGGGAAAGAAACAGCGTAGCGAGCATGGCGCGCACGTCGCGTTTGCGCGCAGCATTGATGTCAGGGTCCTCGGTTTCCCCCTCGACACCACAGTTCCAGGACTGGTTGTTGTTGTGCCCGTCCTTGTTATCCTCGCCATTCGCCTCGTTGTGCTTGTCGTTGTAGCTCACGAGATCGCGCAGGGTGAACCCGTCATGCACGGCGAGCATGTTAACGCCATGACTGGGCTTGCGCCCCGCAACATCAAAAATCTCCGCCGAGCCTGAAACTTTGCCTGCCAGCGCTCCGATCTTGCCGCCCTCGCCGCGCCAAAAAGCCCGGACCTCATCGCGATAGGTATCGTTGTGCTCCTGGAACTCTTGCCCGAACTTCCCTACGGCATAACCTCCCGGACCAGGATCCCAAGGCTCGGCGACTAGGATGACCTGGCTGAGAACCGGGTCTTCCTTGATCTTCTTGAGCATCTCGGCATCCGGATTGAACGCAGGATCGCGACCCAGAACAGTTGCGAGATCGAACCGGAAGCCGGCAACGCCTAGCTCCTCGACATAGTAGCGCAGGCTGTCGATCACCAATCGCTGCACCGCCGGATGATCACATCGCAGCGTATTACCAGTGCCGGTATCGTTGACGAGGTATTTCTTCCCGTCCACATCCACCCAGCGATAATAGGTGTGGGGATCAAGCCCCATCATCGAGAGGATTGGACCCTGCTGGTCGCCTTCACCGGTATGGTTGTAGACCACGTCAAGGATCACGTTGATGCCCGCCTTCCGGTAGGCATCCGTCATCACGCGAAGCTCCTGCGGCCCGCGCGGCACGAGTCGCGGATCGACCGCAAAATAGGCGACTGGATTGTAACCCCAGGCATTGGTCAGCCCCAGCGCAGGCAGATGGCCCTCATCGATCCACGCTGCGGTAGGCATGAGCTGGACCGTATCGACACCGAGATATTTGAAATGGTCGACAACCCGCTTGGTGGTCAGCCCTGCCACAATACCGCGCAACGGCCCCTGGACGCTGGGATGGCGCTTGGTGAAACCACGCACATTGAGCTCGTAGAACAGACCGGGAGTCTTTTTCTTTCGCGGCTTTGACAGCTCTTCGGCCACACCACGAACAAGACCCTTGGGCACCAAGGGCGCGGTGTCCACAGCATCCTCGCGCGCCAGCCGCAGGCGGGGCGAGCGCACGAACACCCTGTCGAGATGCCGGGCATAAGGATCGACGAGCAGTTTATTGGGGTCGAAGAAAAAACCCTGATCCGGATCGTAAGGACCATCGGCCCTGAGCCCATAGCGGGCGCCAGTTCCGACATTGGCAATCAGCCCCGCCCAGATATGGTCCTGGTGCACGTCGAGCTCGAAGCGCTCGATCTCTTGATCGGCCTCGTCGAACAGGCACACCCAAATCGTGGTGGCGCTTTCGGAATAGACAGCAAAATTCACCCCTTCCGGGGTCACCGTTGCGCCGAGCGCGTCGGTTCGCCCGGCATTGGGCACCAGTTCTGGTTTCATCGATAAAGCCGATCTAGGTAATGACGCTGGGGTCGGCTCGTCCGGTTCGCGCCTTGATCCCGGCCAACTGCTCTGCGATTCCGATAAGGGGTTCGAGGGCATGTTGGGTTTCGAGATCGTGGCGTCCATCGGCAGCCTCGTAACGTTCAAGATAGACC
>CAYMLN010000615.1:0-1976 GCA_964391045.1 uncultured Saprospiraceae bacterium | reverse complement strand
GTCAACTTGCCGAGCGGCCCCGCGCTGATCTCGCCCTCGGCCTTGAACCGGAAGTTGCCTTCCGCCTGGCCCAGCCCGAGCGACAGGTCACCGCGCAAGTCGACGGCCTTGATCCAATGGAATCGCCCGGTGCCCTCGAGGTAGAGTTCGTTGATGTCGCGCATCACCGGCTCCTGGTCGAACCGCACATGCCGGTAACGCATGGAAGCCTGGAGGAACGACCGGATCTTTCGCAGCGGCAGTCCGAGTCCGCCGGACAGTTCCTGCTCGTTCGCGAAGGTAAATTGCCGGATACCCCGGCTGTCGGGGAAGAAGATATCGCCGTAGTAATCGGCCGCTCTGCCTGCCGATTCGTCCACGTACTTGAAGAGTCCGGACCCAATGCGCGCCTGCGCGAAGACATCCGCGCCGATGCCCGCGCTGTCGCGCGTGAGGCGCAGGATGTGGCGCGTCAGGAAAGAACGGTGCTTGTGCTCCGTGATGCCCGTTGTGATGTACACCGGCACGGTCTCATCAGGCCATCCCGGGCGGCCGATCGTATCCGGTTCGGCGATGCCGCCGTTCTCCTGGCTGACGATGCCGTTGGCGATGAAATGGTAGAACGCATCATAGCGACCGTTGGGCGCATCATGCCATAGCCCGATGCCCAGGCCCGTGGTCTTCTGCCGCTGGTGACCATACTCCCCAACCTGGTTGATCCGCCGATAGGCCATGCTCAGGTTGAGGCCCTGTGCGAAACTACGGCCGAAGTCGACCGTGAGGTAACTGTCCTCCTGGCTCGCCTGCGAGAGCGCGATCTGCGCGACAGGCACGTCCTGGTTATAAAACCGGAAGTCGCCGTGGTGGAGGTAATACGGCTCGTACTGTCGCCAACCCGTCGCGGCGCCGATCGGCTGCCGCTCTTCCGGCCGGAACGGGCGCGTCGCCGAACCGAAATTGCCCAGATGTCCGTCCGTGAAACTGAGGGGCACATGCCGGTTGTCCGCCCAGTCGAGCGAATCGGTGTGCTGATACAGAAAGTCGGGATCCTCCATGAGGACATAGGAGACGGGGACCGGCGCTTCCAGCGGCAGGATGCGGACTGCTGCGGAATCCGCGATCGCCTGCTCGGGTCGCATGCCGGGTACAGGCCGTTGTGCGGCAAGTTCGAGACTGCAGAGCGCGACCAGGGCCCACGTCAGCCGGTGGCGGGAGAACACCTCCATCAGGACGGCATAACGCACCTCCAGCGGGCGGTGTTATTCGGGCTGGCCGAGGAGGGCCGGATTGACGCCCATGGCGCTGAATCCGCCGTCGTGGTAGAGATTCTGCATCGTCACGGCCTTCGTGTAGTCGGAGAACATCATGACGCAGTAGCGGGCGCAATCCTCCGCGGTGGCGTTGCCCAGCGGGGACATGGTCTCCGCATAGGAGAAGAAGTCGTTGAAGCCCT
Organism: uncultured Saprospiraceae bacterium; assembly: GCA_964391045.1. Taxonomy (GTDB): domain Bacteria; phylum Bacteroidota; class Bacteroidia; order Chitinophagales; family Saprospiraceae; genus Opimibacter. The sequence goes on along the minus strand of CAYMLN010000615.1, from coordinate 544 downwards.
TGACCCCGCTGCCTGCCGTCGTGCGCGTGGGCGACTGCGAGATCGTATTGACGCGCACCTTCTTCTTCGTGCCGAAGTGGTAGCCGAAGCTGCGGCCGAAGGACTCGAGGAGCGCCTTGGCATCGGCCATTTCACTGTAGTCCGGGAAGACGCGCTGGGCCGCGATATAGCTCAGGGCGAGGATGGACCCGCCATCGGCCATCGCGTCGAGGTGATAGAGCGTCTGCATCATCTTGTGGAAGGAAATGGCGCTGATGTCGAGCGTCTTCTGCATCCACTCGTGGTTGACGTCCGTATAATGCTTGCCCTTGCGCACGTTGAGCGACATGCCGATCGAATGCAGCACGAAGTCGAACGGTCCGCCGAGGGCCTCGCGCGACTGCTCGAAGAGGCTCTTCAACTCGTCGGTCGAAGTAGCATCGGCCGGAAAGACCGGTGCGTTGAGTTCCTCGCCGAGCTTTTGGATGGAACCGAAACGCATCGCCACGGGCGCGTTGGTCAGCGTGATGGGGCGCCTTCGGCGACGCAGTGCCGGGCCACGTGC
>CAYMLN010000614.1:0-1986 GCA_964391045.1 uncultured Saprospiraceae bacterium | reverse complement strand
GGCCCCGGGCATGACCCTTGTGAAGCAGGTTTACGACGGGGAGAAGGGCACCATCGAGGGGATGGGGCAGCAGATGGCCGCGGAAGGGGAGGACCTCGAGGACATGAAAATGCAAAGTAATCTCTTCCCCGAGCAGTTGTATGGAACGGATGGCTTCAAGGCCGATGTAAAAGGGATCGAGGATCTCGACGGCAAGTCGTGTTACAAGCTCGTGGTCACAAATCCTTCCGGATCGACGAGCACCGAGTATTATGATGCCAAGACATTCCTCAAGGTCAAGGCGCTTCAGGTCACCGAAGCCCAGGGGCAAACCGTGACAACGACCACCGCCTACGGCGACTACAAGGCCGTTGACGGCATTATGGTCCCGCACACGATGACGATCACGGGCCCGATGCCTACCCCGATGGTGATGAAGGCCTCCGACATCAAGATCAATCCGTCTGTCGATCCCAGCATCTTCAAGATCTGATAAAGCGCCGGACAACGTATACGAGCCGGAATCCGCTAGGCGGGTTCCGGCTTTTTTCTTGATGGACTTCCTGCATTGCCTGTCGAGCCATCGACCGGCCGACGGTCAACTCCCGCGCATTCGGTACCTTTGGCCACATGATACAGGTCTTCGTCACCGGCGGTACCTTCGACAAGGAGTACAACTACATCACGGGCCAGCTCTATTTTGAGGACACGCACCTCAAGGAGATGTTCGAGCGGGGTCGTTGTACGCTCGACGTCGATATCAAGACCCTGATGATGCTCGACAGCCTGGAGATGACGGAAGAGGACCGGGGGATCATCGTTTACAATTGCCGGCGTTGCCCGGACGACAAGATCCTCATCACGCACGGGACCGACCGAATGGTGGAGACCGCGAAGGCGATCGCCGCGGCAGGACTCGACAAGACGATCGTGCTCACCGGGGCCATGATCCCGTATGCCTTCGGCACCTCTTCAGACGGGTTCTTCAACCTGGGCAGCGCCCTGGCGTTCGTGCAGAGCCTGCCTGTCGGCGTATACATTGTCATGAACGGCCGGTGTTTCGAATGGGACAAGGTCCGGAAGAACACCTCGACCGGTTTCTTCGAGACGATCTGAAGAGGAGTGGGCCGGAAGGGCCAGGCAGCGGGAGAAACCGGGCAAAATACATATGTGGATCATTCTACATATCTTTATCGTTGGTTTCAAATCACGCATCATGATGCACACCGGTTACGTGCGACTTGCGGGTATCGTGTCCGCCCTGCTCCTGGCGATCGCCCCGGCGATGGCCCAGACCTATCCCGGGTTCAGTTTCAAGCGAACGTTCACCGATTACCAGACGCTTAACGGCGGCGACTTCGGTGCGTTCAAGGACTATCGGGACGGCCTCGAGTTTGGCTTCCACTATCCGTTCAGCCGGCAGTTTTCCGTCAACGTGCCCGTGCGCGTGGGCCTGGCCGACAAGGACAATGATTTTATCGGAGAACACATCGTCGGTGCTGACGCCCAGCTTCATTTCCATTTTCTCAAGAACCCGGATCGGTTCATGCCCTATGCACTTGCCGGCGCGGGCGTCGTCTGGCAGGGCAAGGAATCGACCAACATCCAGGCGCCTGCCGGGATCGGCCTCGATGTGAAGCTTTCTGAGAAAGCGTTCTTTAACATCCAGAGCGAATTCCGCTGGAGTAGTGCCGAGAATAACAACAATTTCAATTACGGGATCGGCTTCAAGTACTTCCTTGGGCCGGTCGAGCAGGCGATGCCGGCGCCTGTCGACACCGACCAGGACGGCATTCCCGATATCGCCGATGCGTGTCCGCTCGTGCCGGGCCTTGAGGTCTTCAGCGGCTGCCCGGATACGGATGGCGACCAGATCCCGGACCCGAAAGACGAATGTCCCACAGAGGCGGGCGTGATGGCCTTCATGGGCTGCCCGGATACCGATGTGGACGGCCTGCCGGACCACAAGGACGCCTGTCCGAATGAGGCCGGTCCGCTCTCCAACAA
>CAYMLN010000613.1:0-1987 GCA_964391045.1 uncultured Saprospiraceae bacterium | reverse complement strand
TGGCGAGCGCGTTCCCGTAGCATGTCTGGCGGATAGCCAAGACGGTATCGGAAAAGGTCAGGAGTTCGACTCCCCTGAGCACCACACAAACTTACACCTCAACCGTCATTAGCGGCTCGCATCCATCGGCAGGCGCCTTGAGATGCATGACCGGACGAGGCGTTGGACAGCGCAAAGGATCCCGTCACTAAAGACTTACGACTGGAAAAACGGCCAATATCCCTCCGGGTGCGATGTTTTCGCAATATTCGCAGTGTTGCTGTCAGCCTGGTCGCAACGCATCTCCCATCCGCGAGAATTGGCGGTGAATTGTGCAGTCTAAGGCAAACGGCATCCCGCCAAGGCAGTGTAATAGCGAATCATAGTTTTCAGCAAAGGCGCATGCGGCAACGGATGCGCCTTTTGCGTGGTGGAAGGCACCGTACACACCGGAAGTGCATGGCCTAGAAATTGACCATGAAATTACTGTACACCGTCCCGCCGGTCCCGCCAACCGGAAATGGAAGCGACAGCCCGCCCACAGGGATATGCTTCATTTGGATGTACTCGAGGTTCCACCGAACGACCTGGTTCTTCCAGGGGAACCAGTTTACGCCAAAACGAAGATCCCAGGGATTGCCATACTCCCCGTTGATGCGCGCATACGTGGCATAGGCTTGCAAGGTCTGGTCAACGACCATGCCGGAGGCCTGCAATTGGAAGCCGGTGTCCGAAAACGCGTCGAAGGCCAGTTGATCGATGCCAAGGCCACGAAGATTATCGATGCGACGGATATAGTATTCCCCTTCCAGCGCGAAGCCCCGCCACTTGGCGCCGGCATCGAAGCTGAACATCTGGTAATTCGCCTGGTTGATTTGGATACCCGGACCCAGCAGATCGCTCCTGAAGATCACGCTTCCATCGGACAAGCGAAGGGTGACGTTTTCAAAGGCCTCCGAGGCGGGCACCCCTTGCCGGTCCTCGTCACTGCGGCTGTAATGGGCCCCGATCCGTGTGGCGACCTTTTCATGATGCTCGAAGTCCCCATAGCTGCTGTTGAGCCCATACTCCCCGGTAGTCGGGAACCAGGACAACGCAACAGAAAAAGTATTGAACTTGAAGTCGAGTTGCCCTGCATCGATGCCCAATTGACTGAGGTTGTTTCCCAGCATCATGTTGTACTGCAGGCCATCCGCGATCACTCCTCGGGCCCAAATACCGCTCGTATAGGAAGGCCGGAAGAACTCATCCGCGGCCAGGCGGTTGTCCACGCTGAGCCAGAACGGAAAATTGCCTTCGGTGCTGCGCACGCCCGGCAGGGCATTGATCCCGCCGCCCAAGGTCAAATGCTTGCTGAAGCTGTATTGGAGGTTGCCCGCGACGACGACCTGCGACGTCTGCCCCTGGGCGGTATTGTTGGTCCAGACATAGAAGAGGTAGGTAAACTTGGGATCGAGCAGCCATCCGTTGAACTGGATGTTTACCTTGTTGACCTGGAAATCCTGTCGCCGGTCGATCGCCGTCGTATCCCCGAATGAATCGATGTAGATCGAATCGAGGCCGCCTTGATTCAGGTACCGCAGGTAGGCGAAGATGCGGAAGTTGACCGTACCCTTGTCCGTGGTGGCCAACCGGAAACCCCGGTTAGGCGTATACGTGCCGAATGTCTCCGGCTGTTGTTGAGATGGCTGGGCCGTCGAGACCGCCGGAGCAGAAAAACCAAGCAGGGCAACGCCCATGTAGGCAAACAGCATTCGCATGCGCGGACCCAATTGAATACGTCCCCGTGTGTTCATGATGCAGTTGATTATAACGCACGAAAGGCCTGGCAACCCTCCTTCAAGAAATGTAGGATGGGGCGATGTGCCCGTTGTTCACCATTTCGCCCCATCGCAGATCGGTAATACCAGACGCCTTACTGCTGCGGCTTGCGATAGCCCGACGCCGGTGTAGGCGCTGGCGCCTTCCGCGGCTTGCCGACATGGGCATCCTCCCAGGCGCGAACACG
>CAYMLN010000612.1:0-1992 GCA_964391045.1 uncultured Saprospiraceae bacterium | reverse complement strand
TGACGCCGTCCTTGGTGATCGACGGGGCGCCGAAGCTCTTCTGGAGGATGACGTTGCGGCCTTTGGGGCCGAGGGTCACCTTGACCGCATTGGCCAGCGTATCGACGCCGGACTTGAGTTTCTCCCGCGCGTCGGTGTTGAAGCTAATTTCTTTAGCCATTGGTTTTGAATTTTATTGCGTTGAATGGTGATTGGTCTGGAAATACGGATAGGGTGCGGGGATCACTGGAGGATGACCAGGACGTCGTCCTCGCGCATGATGAGATAGTCCACGCCGTCGACGGTGAGCTCCTGGCCGGAGTACTTGCCGTAGAGCACGATGTCGCCTTCCTGGACGGTCATCAGGTTGCCGTCTTTTCCCGGGCCCACGGCGACGACCTCGCCGCGCTGCGGCTTCTCTTTCGCGGTGTCGGGGATGATCAGGCCGCCCTTCGTCTTTTCCTCGGCGGGTGCCGGCTTGACCACGATACGGTCATTGATCGGTTTCAGTTTCATAGATGATGGTTTTGCAGTTGAATAGCAGTTGTGGTTGAAAAACACCCAGCCTTATCACAAGGCGTGCCATGCGGCGGTTTCCTGCCAATTTTTCAGCGCGCCCCGCCCGATGACCGATTGGCCTGTCCGGGCCGTCAGGTCAACGCGCGTGCGTCTGCCAAAGTGGCAATCCGGCCAACGGGGAGGTTGGGCAAATAGCGAATTTCCGATGCCGGGCATCGGGACCATGAAGCAACGTGAGGAAAGGATCAGGCGACGAAGAAACTGGCGAAGATGCACAGCGCGAAGAGCGCAGCGGCAAGGCCCCAGGTCAGCTTCTCGATGAAGTCGACGGAGCGGGCGGCTCCGAACATCTGGTTGGCGCTCTGGCCCCCGAACGTGCTGTCCACGCCGCCGCCTTTGGGGTTCTGGATGAGGATGACGGCCATCAGGAGGATGCAGATGAGGGCGATCAGGAGGGTAATGACATTCAGCATGACGGAGCGGGGACTATTGTAAGGCCTGTATTTTGGCTGCAAAGAAAGCACTTTTTTCGGGATATTTCCGCATCAGCGCCTCGTACATACCGATCGCCCGGTGGGTATACCCCTGGGCGGCCAGCAGGTCGGCCAGCGTCTCCGAGGCCACGTCCTGGTGCTTGCCGTCGAGGATGTCGGAGAGGCCCTCTTCTTCATAGGGATGGACATATTCCGATCCGCTGAGGCGCTTCAGCCAGGTCACAAAGGGGGACAATCCCATAGGATGCAGTTGGGTTTCAGGTGATGACGGGGAGTCGGTCTGTCCGGCGGGGCGTTCCCCGGATTCGCTCGCGGCCTCCATGGCCTTGCGGATCCGCTTGCCGGTCCGCACCGGCTTTTTCATCGGGGCGGAGACGTCCGGCGTTGCCGGGCGATCCACGGGTCCTTCGGCGGATGCCGGCCCGTCAGGTTGATCTCCCGCCGGCAGGCCCGGGACGGTCGCCGCATCAGGTGTCGTGCCAATGCCGGGTGGAATTGGGGCAAGGTCTTCAGGTCCGATCCAGCCGTCGAGGATCGTCAACGGGTCGGGCCGGCGAAGGGCGGCCTCATGGGCGTCCGCGGACCACGCCACGCCGTTGCCCGTGGCGGGATCTACCGCCTCGGGAATGCCCGGACGCGCGGGCACGGGTGCGTTGGGGTCCGTGGGTTCCATCACCAGTTATTGAATGCGGTGTTGAAGACGTCCTCGAGGATCTGCGTGAAGATGATCGTGATCAGGTCGTCCTGCACCTGGAGGAGGTTCTGGTCGGCCGCGAAGTCCGCGAAATGGGAGAACGATTTGCTCCACGTGGCCTTCGGGTCGAGCTTGTTGGTGTATTCCACCTGCACGATGATGGTCAGGCGGTTGAAGGATGTCCGCTCGCCGGGCTGCGGGGCGACGGCGCTCACGTTGAATCCCTGAATGGCGCCGTTGAATTCCATGTCCGGCTCGGTGTCGGTGTACCGGAGCCGGGATTCCCGCGCGACCTTGTCTTTGAGC
>CAYMLN010000611.1:0-1995 GCA_964391045.1 uncultured Saprospiraceae bacterium | reverse complement strand
TCGGCATCTACCAGCTGAATATCTACCAGGCGGCGGGCATGGACCAGGGGCAGGACAAATCGCTTGCGATTCCCGGTTGCTACCAGCCCCAGGTCGACGAGACCCTGGATGTCGTCGTGCCGGGTTTCCGGCATGCGACCTTCACCAGCCACGGCATCCATCCGATGTACGTGAAGATCATGGTTGCCCTTTTCGGCTTCATGCCAGCCCTGGCCTTCGGGTTATTCGCCTGGTGGAACGATGCGTTCCTCCAGTGGCTGCTGGTCCTTGTGTTTCCCATCGCAATCTGGATGGGTTACCTGTACCATCACAAGCGCAAGTTGAAACTGCACCCGGAGTATCTCTTGTCCGAAGGCGGGATTTTTGGCCGGAACTCAAAGCTCATCGAGATCTTCAAGATCCAAAGTGTGCAATTGACCTCATCGCCGCGACAACGGCGCCTGGGCGTAATGACCCTGCACGTGCGGACAGCGGGGGGGCATGTGACGATCCCGTATCTCGATGCGCGCGTGGCGCGGGAAGCCCGGGATTACATTCTTTACAAGGTCGAGAAAGAGCAGCGACCGTGGATGTAAATGGAAGCTAAAAGGGAAAAGCTAAAAGCTAAAAGGTTAACGGCGAAAGGCGAAAGGTGAACGGAAGATTTGCCGTGGTTGGCGTCCTCGCCGACCACACACGAATTGTCTTCGAGCTCTTCGTGTGCTCCAGTGCCGCGGCGCTCGCCCCTTTTCATCGCCGAAGCCAGCTTAAGGTTGCGGAAAGATGGCGAAGGCGATCGTCCCCTGCAACCCCGGGGAGTCCGCGCTGCATCAGTCAAAAAGGGGCGAACGGCAAATAGTAAACGGCCTGCGAGGTTACTCTTTTTGGAAACGGGATGGAGATTTGTCCAGACTTTGGCAACCTCTGCATCACTCTACTTCCTCTGTTGTGGATGGGATGAATGAATAGGCGCAATGCTCGTGATTTCGCGCAGAGCCGCAGGGCCGCAGTTTTATAGCGTTGGGTTATCCGTGCAACTGTTTTATAAATATTGAGGAAGCGGGCAGGGGCGCCCCGGGGTTTGCAGGATCGAGCGGAACGGAGTGGAGCGCGATCGCAGAAACATACGCTTGTCATAGGCATGTCGTGCGATCGTCGGGGGCGTGGGAGGGCGGAAGACAGTGAGAGAGTGAGAGAGTGAGAAGTTCCGCGATCTCCTCCCATATCGCTAACGCAAGAAGCTATTTATAGCCTTCTGAATGCTAATGGCACAAGCTCGCGCTCCGCGTCTCTGTGAGAAATGTGAAAGACCCATGGCAGACGCAACCTTATAAACGTGAAAGGACGCCCTGCGACGCCCTTCCAACTTCAAACTTTTCGTTTTTAGCTTTTCCCTTTCAAGCTTTATTTCCGGCCAAGCCACCACCCGATCGCCGCGCCGGCAATGCCGTACATGAGGATCGATAAGGCCACATCGAGGAAGATCCCCGTGGAGCTGGTCATGAGGGTGGTCTGGGCAAAGGTCATGCAACCATAAGCCGCGGAATAGAGCCCGCCGATGACGGCGCCGGCCTGGAGGCCCTTTTGCAGCGTCGCCCCGCCGGACCAGTTGGACAAGATGAACGCGATGGCGAAGCCCCAGAATACATTCCCAACGGCGATCAGGCCAATGTTCATTTCTTCCATCGGCCGGGTGCATGCGGTATTCATGAAGCTGCCCATGGTTTCTGCCAGCAACATGCCGTAAATGAGCCACCCTGAAAGGAACAGGACGACAAAGCCGACCAGGCCGGCCACGAGGAATTTCGTGTTCATACGTTTTGTTTTGAAAAAGTGGAGGAATGCGATATCCCTAGAAATCTAGCAAACTTCCTCCATTCCTCAAAACGGTCCTCAGGCGAAGAGGGCCACGTAGCTGATGCGATCCTCGACGATCTCCCGGATCTTCGAGACATGGACGCGTTCCTGGCGGAGGGAATCCCGTTCCCGGATCGTGACCGTCTGGTCCTCCAGGCT
>CAYMLN010000610.1:0-2012 GCA_964391045.1 uncultured Saprospiraceae bacterium | reverse complement strand
TGCCGGCCGATCCACTTGATCTCCGCCGGTCCCTCGCGGTGACCGATCCAGCGTGCCAGCACGAAGAAGTAATCCGAGAGCCGGTTGAGATAGCGGATGATGATCTCCGGCACGGCGGCTTCCCGGGAAAGGGTCACGCAACGCCGTTCAGCGCGCCGGCACACCGTGCGCGCGAGGTGGGCGGTCGCCACGGCGCGGCTTCCGCCGGGAAGGATGAAGTGCCTCAATTCAGGCAGCTCCGCGTCCATGCGGTCAATCGCGGCTTCCAACCATGCGATGTCAGCCTCCACGAGGTCCGGCGTCGGCATATCCTTGTCCGGATCGGTCGCCAGGACGGCGCCCATGGTAAAAAGGCGGGATTGTATGCCCTGTAGGTCCTCCGCGAGGCCCGGCAGTCCGTTCTCGGCTGCCACCAGGCCGATGCACGTATTCAGTTCGTCAACCGTGCCATAGGCCTCGATGCGAATGTGATCCTTAGTCATCCGGGCACCACCGAATAAACCGGTCGTGCCGTCGTCGCCTGTCTTCGTATAGATCTTGAATGCCATTGCCTGTCTGTCAGGCCGGCTGCCCGGCCGTAATGTGCTGTTGAAGGGTATCGGATTCCACCACGCCGTCGCGAAGCTTTACGACACGGTGGGCATACTCCGCGATGTCGGGCTCGTGGGTGACGAGGATGATCGTATTCCCAAGCGCGTGAATTTGCCCGAAGATGTCCATGATCTCGAGCGAAGTCTTGGTATCCAGGTTGCCTGTAGGCTCGTCAGCCAGGATGATTGACGGCTTGTTGACGAGCGCCCGGGCGATTGCGACGCGCTGCCGCTGCCCGCCGGACAACTCGTTGGGCTTGTGGTCCATCCGGTCGGCGAGGCCGACCTGGGCCAGCACGCTTTCCGCGATCTCGATGCGCTCGGCCTTGCGGATACCGGCATAGACCAGCGGCAGGGCCACGTTTTCGAGCGCGGACAGTCGCGGCAGGAGATTGAACGTCTGGAATACGAACCCGATCTCCTTATTGCGTACGGCGGCGAGTTCGCTGTCCGACATCTCACTGACCAGTTGGTCGTTGAGATAATACGTACCCCCGGAAGGCGTGTCGAGGCACCCGAGGATATTCATCAGCGTACTCTTACCGGAACCGGAAGGTCCCATGAGGGCCACGTATTCGTTTCGGCGGATATCCAGTGAGACCGACCGAAGGGCATGCACCTGCTCCATGCCCATGATGTAGGTGCGCGCGAGATCCCGGACGGATATGAGGATAGGGTTGTTTTCCATTCCGGCCAAAAATAGCCGAATTCCGGGGGGGGCGGCCAATTATTTGGACGATCCGGTAGCCCCAGTCGCCGAAGGTTTCTATTTTGCCCCCCTTTGCGGGGTTCCCGCAACCACAGGACCATGCCGACCACGAAGTATCCCATCAAGCACGTTGCGATCGCCGGCAACATCGGCGCGGGCAAGACCTCCCTCTCCACCCGCCTGGGCAAGCATTTCGGCTGGGACATCCATTACGAGGACACGACCAACAATCCCTACCTGAGCGACTTCTACGACGACATGCACCGGTGGTCGTTCAACCTCCAGATCTACTTCCTCAACAGCCGGTACCAGCAGATCCTTCAGATCCGCCAGGGCGACCGCACGGTGATCCAGGACCGCACGATCTACGAGGATGCGTTCATCTTCGCGCCCAACCTCCACGAGATGGGCCTGATGACCCTGCGCGACTTCGAGAACTACTTCTCGCTGTTCCGAAACATGAGCGCGCAGATCTCCCCGCCCGACCTGCTCATCTATATCCAGGCCAGCATCCCGACCCTGGTGCGGCACATCCACAATCGCGGACGGTCCTACGAGGGCAGCATGAGCCTCGATTACCTCAAGCGGCTCAACCAGAAATACGAGGACTGGATCGCACAGTACAAGGAAGGTCCCCTGCTCGTCATCAACGCGGATGACATGGACTTCGAGCGGAACGCCGAGGACATGGGCCAGATCATCGAGCTCGTCAC
>CAYMLN010000609.1:0-2018 GCA_964391045.1 uncultured Saprospiraceae bacterium | reverse complement strand
TTGCGGGGCCTCGACCACGATAGCGCCGGCCTCGCGGGCGACCCGGGCCGTCTCGTCCGTCGAACCGTTGTCGCCAACGACGACATGCCGCGCGGGCGGCCGGGGAATATCCCGGATCACGCGGCCGATGGCCTGCGCTTCATTGTAGGCGGGAATGATGACGTCGATGACGGGCTGGAAGGGGGGCATGTGCATGCCGTGCGCAAAAATAAACAGATATACCGGCCCGACCCGTTCCCGATACCGGCCGTACCATCGATGGCCGGCAAAGCGTTTGATGGGGGTTGACTATTTTCGTGCCCGCCGGCGGCATCATGTCCGCACGGTCGCTCATCATCCTCAACCCACCTGCTTTGCGCGAGATCTTCCGACATAGCATATATTCCGTTCCGGTCATTTGCCGGGGAATTATGCTCGTCCTGGTCACAGGAATGTTTGCCGCAGGATGCATTGACGAGTCCTTTACCGCTGATCCGGCCGACCAGCCCGCATTCTCGACCGACACGCTCGCGTTCGACACCGTACTCACCGAGATCAATACCGTCACCCGATTCTTCAAGGTCTACAACCCGCATGATGAATTCCTGCGCATCGACGATGTCCGGATCGCGGGTGCGCATCCGGATTTTTTCCGGATCAACGTCGACGGGCGTCCGGGACCCGTCGTGCGGGACGTCGAGATCCCGGCCCGCGACAGCATCTACGTTTTCGTCGAGGCGCTGATCGATCCGGACCAACCCGAATCCGTCAGTCCATTCATCATCGAGGCCTCGGTGAGCTTTACCACGCTCGGCGTTGACCAGCAGGTGCTGCTGGTGGCCTACGGGCAAAACGCCAACTATCTGCCGGGTCCCGACCAGCCCAACCGGATCTCGCTGCTGACGTGCGACCTGGGCACGGTGACGTGGGACGATCCGCGGCCCTATGTGCTCTATGGCACACTGCTCATCGATTCGTGCACGCTTGTCCTGCCGCCCGGCGCGCGACTCTACGTGCATGGCGGCATCGCCAACAATGCGATCGGCATTTACCAGGATGGATTGATCTACACACTGCCCAATGGCCGGTTTGTCGCTGACGGCACAGTGGAGCGTCCCGTGATCATCCGGGATGACCGCACAGAGCCCGATTACGAAGGCACCTGGGCTGGCCTGCGCTTCGGCCCCGAGAGCGGTCCGCATACATTACGTCATGCCCGTATCAGCCAGGGAATCGTGGGGATTTACGCCGACAGCCTGTCACGTGTATCGATCGACCATTGCCAGGTGTTCAACACGGGCGGCCCCGGTTTCCTGGCGCGACATGCCTTCGCCACGGTTTCTAATTCGCTCTTTTATGGCAATGATGGCCAGGCGGTTGCCCTTACCTATGGTGGGCAGTACACGCTGGATCATTGCACGCTCGCCAATTTCGGCAACGGCGCCGAGGCGTTGCTCATGAACAACTTCTTCTGCATCGATCCGCCCTTATGTTCGGAAGGCATCTTCCTGAATCCGCTCGACGTGACGGTCCGCAACTCCATCATGGTCGGCTCCTCTACGGACGAATGCTGGATCGTCGACGCCGCGTCGAATGATCCCTCGATGCTGCAGATCATTATGCAGCACAATCTCGTGATGGTGGATGACCTGCTGGGGCCGTCCTATTATCCCGGGTTCTTCACAGATATCTGCAATCCATGCACCGAGTGGTCGACCCAGGACCCCCTCTTCCTCGACCTGTTCAAGGACGATTACCACCTCGACACGATGTCCGTCGCGATCGGCAAGGGCGTACCGCTGCCCGGCTTGACCGACGACCTTGACGGCAAGCCGCGCGATCCGGTCATGCCCGATCTCGGGTGCTATGAATTCCAGGATTGAGCGCGGCGCTGCTTGCGGCGGGGCTTATCGTGAGGGATCCGGCGTATTGGTCCTTGGCACCGTGTTGATCCGCCGGGGTGAGACGAAGGCCATGACGATCATGCCGGTGATGAAGAACGTCGCGAGTGCGAGCACGCTCAGGCGCATCTTGCCTGT
>CAYMLN010000608.1:0-2025 GCA_964391045.1 uncultured Saprospiraceae bacterium | reverse complement strand
TGGTACGCCTCGGCGATGGCCTTCTCGAGGATGCGGATAAGGTAGAAAAATTCGCCGCGCACGTAGATGTACGAAGTGTTCGCGCCGAGTGCGTAGGACGAGCAGAGCATCCCCTCGATGAGGAGGTGCGGGATGTGCTCGATGAGGTAACGGTCCTTGAAGGTGCCTGGCTCCGATTCGTCGGCGTTGCAGACGAGATAGCGGGGCACGCCCTCCGGCTTGGCGAGGAAGCTCCATTTCATGCCGGTGGGGAAGCCGGCGCCGCCGCGACCGCGGAGGCCGGACTTCTTCACCTCTTCGGTGACCTCGTCGGGCGTCATCGTCTTGAGCGCCTTCTCGGCCGCGCCATAGCCGCCGCGGCTGCGGTAGACATCGTAGGACCGGATGCCCGGCACGTCGATATGATCGAGGAGCAGATTGCGGGCCATGGGTCAGATCGTTCGGAAGGTGGTGTGATCGACGTACCGGGAATGCGCCGGCATGTCGCGATGTTCCTCGATAAGGCGGTCGACCTTGTCGAGGGTCAGGTTCTCGTGGTACTGCTCGCCGATCTGGAGCATCGGCGCGGTGCCGCACGAGCCAAGGCACTCCACCGTGCGGAGCGTGAAGCGGCCGTCGGGCGTTGTCTCGCCTTCCTTGATGCCGAGGCGTTTTTCGATATGGGCGACGATATCATACGCGCCGCGCATCCAGCAGGAGCTGGTGCGGCACACCTCGATGAGGCACTTGCCGCGCGGCTTGAGGGAATACATGGTGTAGAACGAGGCGACCTCGTAGACCTCGATGGGGCGCAGGCCGAGCAGCTCCGCGACCTTGTCCATCACGGGCACGCTCAGCCAGCCGTCGCACTCCGCCTGGGCGAGGTGGAGGATGGGGAGGAGCGCGGACTTCTGCCGCCCCTCCGGGTACCGGCGGATGAGGTTGCGCATCAGCGCCTCCGTCTCCGGGGTGAAGTGTATCGCGTTATCGTTCGCTTCCATCTCAGGTTTATCAAGTATTTATCTCTGATAAAGGACTGTCACATTTCCCACAGAGACACAGAGCATTCATTTAATCCTTTTTGCAGGTCTTAGGTTGTCAATCGATTGTTCCTTAAGCCGCCAGGGCGGAGTACGCAGATCGTTCCAGTTTATTCTCACTCTCTCACTGTCTCACTCTCTCACTGTCTAAGCGTCGAGTTCTCCCGCGATCACATTCAGGCTCGACAGCGTCAGCACCGCATCCGACAACATGCCGCCGCGGATCATCTCCGGGTAGGCCTGGTAGTAGATGAAGCACGGGCGCCGGAAGTGCAGCTTGTACGGGGCTCGTCCGCCGTCGCTGACGAGGTAGAAGCCGAGTTCGCCGTTGCCGCCTTCGACGGCGTGGTAGACCTCGCCTTTCGGGATGTCGGTCTCGCCCATGACGATCTTGAAGTGCCAGATGAGGGCTTCCATGTTCTGGTACACGTCGTCCTTGGGCGGGAGGTAGTATTCGGGCACGTCGGCGAAGTATTTGCCGGCGGGCATGTTGTCGAGCGCCTGGCGGATGATCTTGAGGCTTTCGCGGATCTCGGCCTGGCGCACCATGAAGCGGTCGTACGTGTCGCCGTTGACACCGACGGGGATGGTGAAGTCGAAGTCTTCGTAGCTGCTGTAGGGCTCCATCACCCGGACGTCGTAGTCCACGCCCGCGGCCCGGAGGTTCGGGCCGGTGAAGCCGTAGTTGAGCGCGCGCTCGCCGCTGATCGGGCCCGTGCCGTTGGTCCGGTCAAAGAAGATCCGGTTGCGCTCCAGCATCGTGCTGAATTCCGCGAAGCCTTTCGGGAAGTCGCGGAGGAATTCATCGATGAGGCGGTAGACCGTGTCGTTGAAGTCGCGTTCGAGTCCGCCGATGCGGCCGATGTTGGTCGTCAGGCGCGCGCCGCAGATCTGTTCGTAGATGTCGTAGATCTTCTCGCGCCACTGGAACATATAGGTGAACCCCGTGAGCGCGCCGGTGTCGACGCCGATGACCGCGTTGCAGATGAGGTGGTCGGCGATGCGG
>CAYMLN010000607.1:0-2059 GCA_964391045.1 uncultured Saprospiraceae bacterium | reverse complement strand
CGAGGCCGTCACCAACTTCAACCTCTATCCGGCTCACCGCTATGACCCCAATGGGATCATGGCCCGCTTTACCCTTGAAGAGCTTCGCGATCCGGCAGCCGTGCGCACGCCGGAACAGGACAGCCTGCTGAAATCCTTCGCCACCGAATTCGAATCACCGGCGTTTGCGCGCGAGCAGGTCCGCGGTTGCGGACCCTACACGCTCGTCCAATGGACGACCGGCGAGGTGATCCAGCTCAAGCGCCAGGCGGACTGGTGGGGCGACAAGATCGAGAACCTGCCACTCCTCCTGCAAGCGCATCCGGATGAGATCACGTACCGGATCATCCTCGACGAGGCGGCTGCCGAGTCGGGCGTCAAGGCCGGCGAGATCGACCTGATGGCCGAAGTCCCCGCGGCGTCTTTCGTCGCGCTGCGCGAGGACCCGTCGTGGGGACAAAAGCTGCAGTTCGCCACCCCGCAACTCATGCAGGTCAACTACATCGAGATGAACACGCGGGATTCCATCCTTGCCGATCGCCGCATCCGCCAGGCGCTGGCGTATTGCATCGATTATAGCGGCATCATCGACCAGGTGCTCAAGGGCCTGGCCGAACAAGCCGTCGGCCCCGTCCATCCCTCGATGGATTATTTCAACAAGGAGCTGAAGCCCATTCGCCAAGATGTGAACAAGGCGATCGAACTGATCCGCGAGGCAGGCTGGACCGACTCCAACGGCAACGGTACGCCGGACAAGAAGATCGGCGGCACGCTGCGCGAGCTTCAACTGACCATCAAAGTCTCGGGCAAGGAAGAGGGCAACGCAATCGCCACGATCGTCAAGGCCAATGCTGCAAAGGCAGGCTTTGACATCGTCATCGAGACGGTCGAGTCCGGCCAAATGACCCAGGACATCCGCCAAAACAATTTCCAACTCCTGCCCCTGCGCATCCGGTCTTTCCCAAGTTATTACGATCCTTTCCCTGCCTGGCATTCGTCCTCTGACCGGCCGGGCGGATCGAACCGCAGCGGTTACCATTCGCCGGAACTGGATGCCGAGATCGAAGCGATCCGGGCCTCGCGGGATGCCTCCACGCGGAATGCGCATTACCGGCGGTTCCAGGAACTGCTGTACGATGCGCAGCCGTCGATCTTCCTGTATGTGCCGACCGAACGGATCATCGCCTCAAAGGCGTATGAGGTCGTAACCACGCCGCGCCGGCCCTGTTACTTCGAGAACCTTATCCGGCCGGCCGGCTGACGCTGATGGGGCGGCTCGTCCTTCGCAACACGGTCTATGCCGCGCTCCTGCTCTGGGCCATCTCGCTGGCCGCCTTTGGCCTGAGCCGGATGGTGCCGGGCGATGTCGTCCTCGACTATCTCAGTATCGACGACCGCGCCTTCAGCACATCGATGAATCCGTCGGCCCTCCGCGCGGCCTACGCGCGCGTCGCCGGCAAGCGCGGGTTTGACCAGCCGGCATTTTATTTGTCCGTGAAGCCGGGTTATACGCCCGCAGGCCTCGACTCCATCGTCTATCGCGAGGATCGGGAGACAGTTGCCAAATGGTCCCGGGAAACCCTCGAAGGAGAACGATGCCTGTCTATCTACCGCTCGCTGCGCGCCGCATTGGATCAAAGCTGTGCGACACCGGCCGCTTCCCATGATTGCAATGCCATTCACCAGTTGTTGACCGTGCAGGACATCCCCGAACTGCACATACAACTTGGGCGCGTCATGGCCGGCATGGCCGCTGATACAGGGGCATGGCGTGCAATACTCGCGCAGGCGCATGCCGATGTCGAAGTCCTGATGCGCGGATCGCGCAAGGTCGTTGGCTTGTCGTGGCTGCCGCGGGTCACCTGGCACGGCACGGCCAACCAGTATCATGCCTGGATGACCGGGCTGGTGCGCCTGAAGCCCCTGACTTCGCTGGTCGACGGCCGCGACGCGTGGACCAAGATCGGCGAAGCGGTGCGCTGGACGCTGCTCATGAATATCCTCGCCTTCCTGTTGGCCCTCGCCGCCGGCATGGCCATCGGCCTGTGGAGCGGCGCGCATGACCAACGCCGGGCAGAAC
>CAYMLN010000606.1:0-2062 GCA_964391045.1 uncultured Saprospiraceae bacterium | reverse complement strand
GGACACCGGATAGACGCCGGGCGTCTGGTAGAGGACCAGCGGCTCGAACTGGGTCGACGTCGACGGGATGCCGCCCGGGAAGGACCACTCGAAGAACTCTGCGTTTTCGGAAGAAAGGTTGATGAATTCCACCTCGAACGGCTCACACCCTTCGACGACATCGGAATCGAAGAAGGCCGTAGGTGGCGTGATGATCTCGAACGAGACGGTATAGGTGTCTGAGCCGCAATCGTTGGAGGCCGTCAGGGTCACCGTATAGAATCCATCTTCTTCATACACATGCAGGGGATTGGTCAGTGTCGTGGTATTGCCGTCGCCGAAGTCCCAGAAATAACTGTCCGCAAAGAGGCTCAGGTTGTTGAAATCCACCGAGTTCTCGTCGATGAAGAAGTCGAAGTCCGCGATCGGTTCGGCAAAGACTTCGATGAAGTTCGTCCGGGTGATCGAGTTGTTGCCCTGGGCATTCGACACCGTGAGCGTCACGTTGTAGATCCCCGGTGTGGTGTAGTTGATGACGGGATTCTGCGCTGTGCTGGAGGAGGGCGTCCCGCCGGGGAAGGACCAGGCCCAGCTTGTCGGGTTGTTCAGGCTCTGGTCGTCGAAGAAGACGGTCATCGGCGTACATCCCTCCGTGGGATCGGCATCGAAGTCCGCTACCGGCGGCTGCGGCGCCTGGCAGGGCCCGAGGCAACTGATCTGGTTAATGAAGCTGTTGATCTGGCCGATGGACTGCGCCGACCAGGTGTTCGTGTTGCTGACCGACGGGGCCATGATGGTGTTGGATCCTTGGGCGTCGTGGCTGGCGTTGAAGTTATGCCCCAACTCATGGGCCTGGAGTACGCGGAGGAGGTTGCCATTGGAGGTGAAGTCCTCCAGCACGTTGTATCGGACGGAGGTGCACACGGCGCCGACCCAGGCAAGTCCGATGACGTCGCCGGTGAAGCTGCGCCCGGACCAAAGACTCGCTACGTCATGGGTAGTGCCAAAGCCGGAAGGGCCCCAGTCGGTAAAATCGTCAAGGACCTCATAAATGTCCAGGCTCTGCGTCCACGGATCGTTGGCCACGCTGGTCGATACAAAGATTGTAACGACGCTGAACTGCAGGTCGTCGTTGAACTCGTCGTCGTAGTTCGCCGATACGTTGTTGAGGACGGCCATGTTGTGCGCCTCGACGCCCGGGATGTTGTCGTATTCGTTGTACATCCAGTGATCGTTGGCCAAGGCGATCTGGATCACCTTGCAGGCGCGCCGCGCGTCATCGTGGCCTTCGGTCAGGATGTCCTCGTCGTGATCCGTCGTTGCCGGGATTTGATTTGCGTGGCCGGAGCCGCAATGATCGTTAGTGAAGTGCTTGCGCGCATCGCGCTCATGATAGATGATGAACTCGTTGGCCGGCGCGCCCTTAATGTATTCCTGGAGCGGCTCGATGAAGACGAAGCCGTCGTCCTGCCCGATCATCCCGCTGAAGTAAACCTCGTTGGCCGTGATGCGGACCGGATAGTTTCCCCGCAAGGTGAGGCCGGCATAGGTCATGTTGGCCGCCCGGGGCATCCGGACGATACCGGTGTCGGTGGCGACCTGAAGGGTATAGGTCGCATCGCGGAGGTCATTGGCGCGCAGCCCGAAGCGGTAGACTTGTCCGTCAGCTTCGATCCGGATCTCATCAAAGGAACCGGAGGACCGGAGGAGATCGGAGACCGAAGCAGTTTCGACCGTCGCGAGGGCGTAGCGGCTGAATTGCCCGTCCAGCGCCTGGGCTTCGACCGGACTTACCCGGCGTTCACGGAAAGGGATGACCGGTTGTGCGAGGAGGGAGCCGGCCCAAACGGTAAGGAAGATCCCGGCAAGGAAGAGGCGAAAACGGGTGTTCAAGGCCATAGTACAGGTATAGTGCATGTAGCGGATATCGGTTAGTCGGATATCGGTTCAGTCGTAGGTGCTAACAATCAGCAGGTTGGCTGCTTGGGGGAGGGTGGCGCGATCGGGTGCGAATTTAATTATTTACCGGGGATAGTTCAATTAAGTGTGTCATTCTTCATCGACGCCCGGACTCATGCCTCGG
>CAYMLN010000605.1:0-2063 GCA_964391045.1 uncultured Saprospiraceae bacterium | reverse complement strand
CGACCGCGTCTTTGACCTCGTGTACCTCGTTTCCGATGTCTCCGAGGACCCGGCCATGGCCGGATTGCCGGCCAATCACCCGCCGATCACCAACGGGGAAGCTCCTGCCGCCGGCCCGGTCGATCCGCCAAGCGGCGGCATCGATCTCGCCTCGCTGATCGCCAACAAAGCCAAGTATGCCGGACAGACTGTCCGGGTGCGCGGTCGCGTCGTCAAGGTCAACAACATGATCATGGACCGGAACTGGATCCACATCCAGGACGGGTCCGGCAAAGGGGCGGACCTGACCGTAACCACGAAGGAAACGGTCCCCATGGGTGCCGTCGTCGGGTTCGAAGGAATCATCGCGGTCAACAAGGATTTCGGTGCGGGCTACAAGTACGAGATCATCCTCGAGGACGCTACATTGCTGCCCTGATTCGCTTATACAGAAACCTCGACCATGACCGGCCTCCAGGAGAAAATCTTTGGCACCCGCGCTGCGGGTCTCTATATCCTTTTGTTTGCCGCCGCCATCGGCATCGCGACATTCATTGAAAACGACTTCGGCACGAGCGCCGCGCAAAAACTCGTCTTCCGGACCCGGTGGTTCGAGATCCTGCTGCTGCTCTTCTCGATGTCCATCGTCCACAACATCATCCGGTTCAGGCTCATTCCCCAGAAGAAATGGGCCGTCCTGACCTTCCACTTGTCCGTCCTGGTGATCTTTCTGGGCGCGGGCGTGACGCGCTACATCGGCTATGAGGGCATGATGCACATCCGCGAAGACGCGACATCAAACACGTTTATCTCGGCCGAGCCCTACCTGCTCTTCGAGGCGAAGAAGGACGGCAAGTCGTATCGCTTCAACGAGGCAGTCGAGTTCGCTTCCCTGGGCCGAAACCGCTTCCACGAGTCTTACCAGATCGGCGGCGAGGAGGTGGACATCGAATTGGTGCGCTTCATTCCCAATCCCGAGCAGGTACTCGAGTCCGCGGACGACGGGGTCGCCACGCTCAAGCTCGTGATCGCGGGCCGTGGCGGACGGGAAGAGTATTTCCTGCGCGAGGGAGAGACCCGGAACTTCAACGGTACGCTGTTCAACTTTGGCAACCCGGAACTGCCCGGCGCGATCAATATTTACTACAGGGACAATAACCTCACCTTCAACACCCCGACGTGGCTCACGCAAATGCAGATGGCCACACAACAAACCGACACGATCTATCCTGGCCAATATCAAATGATGCTCGTCAGGTCCCTGTATTCCAACCCGTCCATCAACTTCGTCGTCGGCGACTTCAACCCGAAAGGAAAATTGATGCTCAAGTCCACCGACCGCAAGATGAAGGCCGAGAGCATGGCTGCAGTTGCGCTCAAGGTCACCTCCGGCGCCGAATCCGGCGAGGTCGTCGTGATCGGCAACAAGGGCATGCAGGGCGAGCCCCAGACCGTGCGGGTTGGCAACGTCGAACTGACGGCTGCCTACGGGTCGAAAACACTGCAGCTTCCCTTTGCCATCAAGCTCCGCGACTTCATCATGGAGCGCTACCCGGGCACGAACAGCGCGTCGTCCTACGCGAGTGAAGTCACCCTCATCGACAAGCGGAACAACCACACGGAGGATTACCGCATTTTCATGAACCACATCCTCGACTACGACGGCTACCGCTTCTTCCAGTCCTCGTTCGACCAGGACGAACTCGGCACGGTCCTGAGCGTCAACCACGACTTCTGGGGCACGTGGATTTCGTATATCGGGTATGCGTTACTGACCCTCGGCATGATCTTTACCTTCTTCAGCCCGAACACCCGGTTTGCCGAGTTGTCGCGCCGGCTCCGGCAGATGCGCCAACAGGCCGGGACGGCGACGGCCGCGGCCGGGCTGGTCCTTCTCACGCTGGCAATTCCGCAACCGGTGCGGGCCGACAATGTCGATGATCGCCCGGTGCACGTGATCGCGCCACAACATGCGGATGCGTTTGGCCGGCTTGTCGTCCAGGATCATCGCGGCCGGATGAAGCCGATGAATACGATGAGCAGCGAGGTGATCCGGAAGGTCGCGCACAAGGAGAGCATGTTCG
>CAYMLN010000604.1:0-2067 GCA_964391045.1 uncultured Saprospiraceae bacterium | reverse complement strand
GGGCTACATCAAGCTCGGCTGGGAACGCATGCGCCTCTACATGCGGTTCAAGGTCGACGTGATGGAGCAGGCCATGGCCAACATCATCGACGCCCTGGCCAAGGGGCCGCAGGACAAACATTGGATGGTCTACGCCCAGGGTGCAGATTTCCTCATGCAATATGACGGCGATCTCGCCCAGGCGCTCGACTGGGCCCGCAAGTCGACCGACCTGGAGACGCACGCGTGGAACTGGCATATCCGGGCGAAGGCTGAAGCGAAGCAGGAAGCCTATGTGGACGCGCTGGCCAGCAGCATCAAGAGCCTCAAGACCGGCATGGCCGATCCGGAAGACATGTACTTCAATGCGGCCGTCGAACAGATCGTCGGTGATGCGATCGGCTATGTCGAGCCCGCTATTGCGGCATCCCCGACGGAACGCCAATGGATCATTTATGCCCAGGGCGCGGAATGCATGCTGTATAGTACCGCCCAGAATGAGAATGCCCTGGCCTGGGCCGTAAAGTCGACGGAAATGCGCAACCATCCGTGGAACTGGTATCTCCGGGCCCAGGCCGAAGCGCGGAGCGGTGACCTGGCCAGCGCCGTCACCAGCGCAAAGCGGTCAGCCGAACTCGGCGCCGCCGATCCGGCCGATGTGTTCTACCGCGACAACAAGGCCACGATCGAGGCGTCTATCGCCCAGTGGGAAGCGAAGCAGCACGAGTGATGCTGCGCGCACGCACGAGGAAGAAAAGGAAATGAACGGGGGGCGAAAGCCCCCTTTTTTTTATTCGATCACGGCGTTGCGTTGCCGTTGACGTCGCCTTTCTTGATGGCGATGAAGTGCGGGTTACGCGCCCCGCTGAGGATATCGCCAAGCGGGATGACATACGACGGGATGGTCGGCGGATGTTGGCCCGGCGTCTCGAGCGGCGTGTCGGCCGGAAGGAGGATCCAGCTTTCGCCGCCAGGGAATTCCGTGATCTTCCCCAGGAGGAGCTTCGTCAGCGTGACGATATCGAGCACGGAAAGGGTGGACGAGTGATTCGCATCCGCGGCGAGTTTCTTCAGCGGATCGGTCAGCAGCTCCAGCTGGATAAGATGCTTCTGGATCAGCAGGAGGTCGATGGCGCTGACGCCATTGACCGGGTTGCCGGACTTGCGTGCGCGCAGGACCCAATCGGGCTGGACCTCGCTCTGCAGGACGGAAAGTTCAAAGGCACCGGAGGCGTTCGTGGTGTCGTCCTGGATGACGTTGCCGTTCCCGTCGAGGATCTCGACGACGGTCTGCCCGACGCCTGTGCTCCCCTGCAGGAAGGTGACCGCGCCGCCGACGATGACGGGTACTTCTTCCTCTCCGGGCTTGACCGCGCCGGTGGCAGCAAGCGCGGCATCGATGGCGTTGATCGTGGCCTGGTTGCCTGGACCGCTCACGTCATACTGGACGGAGCCGTCAGGCGCGATGACGATGAAGGTCGGTGTCCCGCTCCATGGTCCAAACATGCCGTTCTTGTAGGGTGTCACGGCGGCGATGCTGCCGCCCTCACTCCCGGCGGAAGGATACGTATGCCCATAGGTTGCCTTGTATGCGGCCACGAGGGAATTCGTATCGAAGGACTTGTCGGACAGGTCGAAGAACTCCACGTCGTATTCACCGGCGCCCCATTCCTGGTACAATGGCTCCATGAGCGGGGCGATCGAATTGCACGGCGGACACGTCGTAAAGAAGACCTTGACCAGAACAGATTTGCCCTGGTTGAGGTAATCCGCATACAAGTGATGCGTCTGGCCGTCCGTGTCGGTCACGGTGAAGTCCGGTGCGTTCTGCGCCTGCGCGGTAATCGCGACAGCAAGCAGGATCGTAAGCATCGTAATGTATCGCATGGAAGAGGGAGGATTTGACGTGGGAAATTGGAGATGCGAATGAATCCGTGATATTCCGTTTCCGTTCGCCTTCACACATCTTCACGCAAACACCTGGCCCTGCGGTTGGTCCGATGGAAACGGACATCGCATCCGGTTCGTCTCGAACCATCGTCTCATGAATAGCGGGAAGGGGAAAGGCGGTTGGCAAACGAAATGTAC
>CAYMLN010000603.1:1585-2076 GCA_964391045.1 uncultured Saprospiraceae bacterium | reverse complement strand
CGGGACGCCCAGTGCATCCCCCACCGCCAGGCCGAGAAAACTGGCCCGGATCACCTCGTATGTTGCGCGTGTCATACCCTTTGCCGCCTTATGCCCCGTGAATTTACGGCATGCGGGGCGCATTTGCCGGACCGCGGTGTATCTTTCCCAGCCTCTTGACCGCCGGTCAAGCGACAGAACGATAACCCATGCCCATGTCCTCATCCCGATCTTCAGCGCCACATATCCTGATGGTCTCGGCCGAATGCTACCCTGCGGCCAAGGTCGGCGGCCTCGCCGACGTCGTGGGGTCCCTGCCCCGCTACCTCAACCAGTCCGGCGATGCCCAGTGCGCGGTCGTCATGCCGAAATACCACAACAGCTGGATCCTGCAGCAGGACCTGGCCGAGAAGCATTACGGCACCTTTTACATGGGCGGTGAATTCATCCAGTTCAGGGTCGAGTATGTCCTGAACGAAGACCTTGGGTACGACCTTTACGTCGTCGATATT
>CAYMLN010000603.1:0-1575 GCA_964391045.1 uncultured Saprospiraceae bacterium | reverse complement strand
CCAGGCAAGTTTGACCGCCCCGGCGTTTATGGCGACCATACGACGACCTATTACCGCGACGAGATCGAACGCAACGTCGCGTTCCAGCGCGCCGTGCTGCACTGGGTACAGGCCTGGGACAAGCTCCCGGACGTGGTCCACTGCCACGACCACCATACGGCCCTCATGCCGTTCATGATGACCCACTGCCCCGAATACTGGCGGCTGGCCCATACCCCGACCGTGCTGACGATCCACAATGCGGCCTACCAGGGCATGTTCGGCTGGGACCGGCAGCACCTGCTGCCGGAATTCCGGCGCGACCGGTCCGGCCTGCTGGACTGGGGCCACGTGATCAACTCGCTGGCCTGCGGCATCAAGTGCGCGTGGCGCGTCACCACCGTATCGGAGAATTACATGCGCGAATTGCGCGAGACCTCCGGCTTCGGCCTCCAGGGGCTCCTCCGTGCGGAGTGGGGCAAGAGCCGGGGCATCGTCAACGGCATCGACTACGATTACTGGAATCCAGCGAAGGATGACTTCCTTGACATCCGGCTCAAGAAGAACGCCGACAAGTGGAAGGCGGACAACAAGAAGAGCCTCCTCGGGGAGCTCGACATGCCCACCGACCTGCCGCTGCACATCTTCATCGGACGGATGGTCCATGACAAGGGCGTCGACTTCCTCGCCGGACTGATCTACCAATACATGGTCTACCGGCGCGACGCCGCGTTCATCATCCTCGGCAGCGGCGACGGCCGGCAGGAAGAGCAATGCCGCATGCTGGAGCGCAGCTTCGCGCCGCATGTCCGGTCGCTCATCATGTACAACGAGCGCGTCGCCCACCGGCTCTACGCGGCGGCCGACTTCCTGTGGATGCCGTCCCGGACCGAGCCGTGCGGCCTCAACCAGATGTATGCCATGCGGTACGGCACGGTGCCCATCGCGCGGGCGACAGGCGGACTGCTCGACACGATCGAGCCTTTCGACGGCGAGCACGGCGACGGCCTCCTCTTCCGCGACCTCGAGGACTACCAGGGCATGTGGGGCATCCATACCGCGGGCCGGCTCTTCGCCGACACGAAGTTGCTCTCCGACGTCAGGAAACGCATCATGCAAAAAGACCTTTCCTGGCAGAACAGCGCCTCGAAATATGTCGATCTTTACAAGGAAATAATACCCGGCTAAACCATGCTCGACAACCGTGAAGTATTGTGTGTGATCCTGGGCGGTGGCGCCGGCACGCGCCTGTATCCGCTGACGGCCAAGCGCTCCAAGCCGGCCGTTCCCCTCGCGGGCAAATACAGGCTCATCGACATCCCGATCTCCAACTGCCTCAACGCCGGCTACAAGCGGATCTTCGTGCTCACGCAGTTCAACTCGGCCTCGCTCAACCGCCACATCGCCGGCGCCTACCGGATGGACACGTTCTCGAACGGCTTCGTCGAGATCCTGGCCGCCGAGCAGACGCCCGAGAGCACGGCCTGGTTCCAGGGCACGGCCGACGCCGTGCGCAAGGCCTCCCGCCACTTCGAGCAGTACGACGCCGACTACTACCTGATCCTGGCCGGCGATCACCTGTACCGCATGGACTAC
>CAYMLN010000602.1:0-2077 GCA_964391045.1 uncultured Saprospiraceae bacterium | reverse complement strand
GACTTCGGGTAAGATCCGCGTCACGCCTCCTGAACAGGTGGAAATGGTCCTGCCGGATGACGGGCTCCTCTGGCACGAATTACGCGGTACGCGGCTCGGGTACATCCCGCAGGATGTCTTCGGCGCCTTCGATCCCGTGATGCGCGTTGGCGATCAGGTAGCCAAGACGGCTGCCTCGCGACTGAAGGTCCCGGTTGCGGAGGCCAGGAGTCGACTCACCGCTGTCTTCGGCGAACTTGGCCTCGGCGATACCGACCGCATCCTCGCGTCTTACCCGCACCAATTGTCGGGCGGCCAGTTGCAACGCTGCCTAATCGGCCTCTCGGTCGTCATGGCCCCCGATCTGCTGATCACCGACGAGCCCACATCAGCCATTGACAAGATCCACCAGGCCGAGATCCTCCGCCTGCTGCAGGGCGTCCGCGACCGCTATGGGACGGGCATCTTGTGCATCACGCACGAACAGGGCCTGGTGCGCGCGATGGCCGACCGGGAGATCCGCCTTGACGATCCGGCAAAGGCTTCTGAAGCCGCTGGTGGAAGTGCTCACGCCTCACGGGGTGAGTGTGTGCTTGAGGCAGACGACCTCGTCTTTACGCATGCGCGAAGCGGGTTTCGTCGAAAGTCGGCCGCATCCCTTGGCCCGGTGAGTTTCCAGCTTCACCGCGGCGAATGCCTCGGCATCGTCGGCGTCTCCGGGAGCGGCAAATCCACGCTTGCGCAGCTGCTGGTCGGCTGGCATGTACCCCTGTCAGGCACGTTAAAATGGCGCGCCATGCCGATCGACATGACGGAACCTGCCGAGATCCGGCAGCTGCGTGCGCACGTCCAGCTTGTCCTGCAGGACGGCCGGGGCGCGCTCCATCCACACTTCACGATTCGCCGGCTCTTTGAGGAGACGGGCGCCCTCCGCGGAAAGGATGAGCGGCATCATCCTGGCCGATGGGCAGAAGCGCTGGCCGAAGTCGGCTTGCCGCCTGATGTCCTGGACCGTCGGAGCCGGGCATTGTCGGGCGGGGAATGCCTGCGCGTAAACATTGCCCGCGCGCTCCTGCTCGAGCCCGACGTGCTGGTCTGTGACGAATCTACCTCTGCGCTCGATCCGGATACCCGGGACGGCATTGTGCAGTTGCTGGCCGACCTCAAGTCCCGGCGCGGTCTGGCGATCGTCTTCATCACGCATGACGAGTCGGTCCTCCGTCAGCTGGCCGACCACTTGCTCGTCCTTGCCGACGGCAAGGTGGTCGAGCAGGGCAGGGCAGTAGACGTCCTCCGCTATCCGACGCACGACCTGACAAAAAAAATGTTCGCCGCCGGTGCAACCTTTTTCGGTCGCTGACGTCATTAGGTCGATCTTCAGCAGACGTTGATCGGCATTCCCGCTTAAATACGGTTAAAAAAATATTAACGCGTCGGGGCTTGGGAATTATTGAATTATATTTGTTGAATTGATTTGGAAGGCGGTTTTTTGCCCCCCCTTTCGGATCCCGAAAAGGAAAAGCACCATGGTCAGGATCAAGAAGAACAGCGTACAACTCGCAGGCGTGATTGCCCTGTTCTGCATCAGCCTGGCATGTTTTACCTACATCAATTCCCTTCCGACTGCCGCGCCGATGCCGGCAACGGAGATTTTCGTGGAGGAGCTCTCCGAGCCCAACGTGCTCCCCGACGTCGAACTCGTCAAGCGGATCGTCCGCAAGGCCTTCGAGTTCATGTCGCTGACCAATCTTTGATCCGGTAGCCGTTTACGAATTCCCGGGCGGTCATCCGCCGTTTTCCCGTCAGTTGTACTTCGTCCAGTTCGAGCCAGCCGTTTACCGTTCCGGCCATCAGCGCCTGCCCATGCAGGATCAGCTTTCCGGGCACGGATAAATCGGTGATCGCGCTTGCGGGATGGGCCTTCAGGATCTTGAATTCAAGGTTGTCGAGGGTCGTCCACGCACCCGGATAGGGCGACATGCCCCGGATGAAATTATGTACGGCTGCGGCCGTCCGGGTCCAGTCGATGCGGGCATCCGCGTGAAAGATCTTTGGGGCATGACTCGCGAGCGCATCGTGTTGGGGCACGGGCCGCGCG
>CAYMLN010000601.1:0-2096 GCA_964391045.1 uncultured Saprospiraceae bacterium | reverse complement strand
CTGACGAGATCAAACGGCGCATTCGCGCCCTCGGCAAGACCGGCGATTACGACATCGTGATCTCCGAGATCGGGGGCACCGTCGGCGACATCGAATCACTGCCGTACCTCGAGGCGATCCGCCAGATCCGACTCGAGCTCGGCGCCGGCAATGCCATCATCATCCACCTCACGCTCATCCCGTACCTCAGCGCCGCGGGCGAGCTGAAGACCAAGCCGACGCAGCACAGCGTCAAGGAACTGCTCCAGACGGGAAATCAACCCGACATCCTGGTCTGCCGGACCGAACATCCCCTTGGGGACGAACTCCGCCGCAAGATCTCCCTCTTCTGCAACGTGGACCGGCATGCCGTGATCGAGGCGCTCGACGCCGATACGATCTACGACGTGCCCCTGTTGATGAAGGAGGAGAAGCTCGACCAGATCGTGCTGAACAAACTGCACATGCAGGTGGACGCCGAGCCTAACCTGATGGCCTGGCGCGCGTTCCTGAAAAAATTGCGCGAACCGAAACATACCGTGCGCATCGGCCTGGTGGGCAAGTACAACAAGCTGCCCGACGCCTACAAGTCGATCAACGAGGCCTTCGTCCATGCCGGCGCGTCGAACGAATGCAAGGTGGAGGTGGAGTCGATCCATGCCGAGGCGCTGGAACTCACGGACCAGCTCGGCGATGCGCTCGGCCATCTCGACGGTGTGCTGGTGGCCCCCGGATTCGGCGAACGCGGCATCGAGGGCAAGATCAACGCCATCCGCTATCTCCGCGAGAACAAGATCCCGTTCTTCGGGATCTGCCTCGGCCTGCAATGCGCTGTCGTCGAGTTCGCCCGCCATGTGCTGAACCTCGAAGGCGCGCACAGTACGGAGATGCGTCCGGACACGCCGCACCCGGTCATCGACCTCATGCCCGAGCAGAAGAACATCCGGATGAAGGGCGGCACGATGCGCCTCGGCGCCTATGCATGCGAGTTGAAGGCCGACAGCCTGGCCGCTGCCGCCTACAAGGATCACCTGATCTACGAGCGGCACCGCCACCGCTACGAGTTCAACAACGAATACCTCAAGGATTTCGAGGCCAACGGCATGGTCGCCTCAGGGACCAACCCGGACAGCCACCTCGTCGAGGTCATGGAGATCCAGGGGCATCCGTTCTTCCTGGGTACACAATACCACCCCGAACTCAAGAGCACGGTGGAAAATCCGCATCCGCTCTTCGTGGCATTCGTGAAGGCCTGCCTGCAATACCATCAGGCCCAGGGCCAGGCGCCTGCGACGCCTTCGGTCAAGGAAAAGGTCACGTCCCGGTAACCCGGCGACGACTCGTCAGGAGGCACGCGCAAGCACGTGCGGCAGCGTTATCCGTAGAAGAAATAAAGGACGATGATGACCACGAAGGTGATAATACCCAGGGCCAGGAAGAATTTGCGTTCCTGCTTATGGTCGCGCGCGTGCCGGCGCATTTGGCTCTTGTGCAGTGTCATGGCGATATGATCGGTTGACTTTGTTGGGCTAATTTACACAAGGCGGATGAGCTTGTCAAGCCATGGGGCAGGGCCACGATGATTTTCGCCGGTAAGACCCGGCAGGGTTACCTTTGATGCCAATGCCCACCGGACTTCCCGAATTCCAGATGTTCTTCGCTGACCATATCGTCGGTGTCATGGTCTGCATCATCGCGCCGTTGCTGGTGGTCGGCACACGCACCCTGTCCGATGCGGATGTGTCGTTTTCGGGAGAGGAGAAGATCCGGTTGTATCATCAGAACGGGCTGTTCCTGACGGTCATCGCCCTGGTCGTCGTGACCGTATGGCGCTTGCCCGCCCGTTCCTTGACCGCGCTGGGATTCGCGTGGCCGGAATGGTCGGCAGCCGCCGGGTATGTCCTGGGCGCGGCGGTCCTGCTGTATGCCGCCGACTTGCTCGCCCAATACGGATGGCGCACCCGGCGCAACCAGGCCCGCGAAGATTTCCGCCGCGGCGCGGGCGGCGTCCTGCCGACCAACAACCTGGAACTTGGACATTTTTTCTTCCTCTCCATGGCCGCCGGGGTGGGCGAGGAGATCATCTTCCGCGGGTTCCTCCTGCACTACCTCACATT
>CAYMLN010000600.1:1032-2098 GCA_964391045.1 uncultured Saprospiraceae bacterium | reverse complement strand
AATGGCCGGTCGAACAGTCTGCATTCGTATCTGAAGTGCGCATCAGGATAGAAGAAAGTGAATCTAAGATAACGGCCCTTCGGACGGATTGGTTCCCTGGATATCGGCGCCGCAGTGGCTGCAGAACTTGTCTGCCGGCGAGACCCGGCCATGGCATGCCGGGCAGGTGATGGATTTCTTGCCCATGCGGACAAACTCGGCCGACATGATTCCCGTCGGCACGGCGATGAAGGCATACCCGACCAGCATGATGACCGTGGCGATCGTCTTACCGGCGATGGTTTGGGGTACGATGTCGCCATAACCTACGGTCGTGATGGTCACCACCGCCCAATAAATGCTTAAGGGGATGCTGACGAAGCCGTTGTTGCCGCCTTCCGCGACGTACATCGCACTGCCGAGGATGATGACCAGCAGGAAGACGAAGGAGAGGAACACGAGGATCTTGCGCAGGCTGCCCCGGATGGCGATGCCCATCATCCGGATCTCTTCCAGGAACGGTATGAGTTTCAGGATCCGGAAGATGCGAAGCAGCCGGAGGATCCGAACGATGATGAGATAGTGGTATCCCGAGATGAACAGGCTGAGGTAGGCCGGCAGGATGGAGGCCAGGTCGATCAGGCCCCAGAAGCCCAGGATGTATTTCCGACGGTTGTACGCGATATAGATACGGAGGAAATACTCGATCGTGAAAATACCCGTGATGACCCATTCGAGGATGTGGAAAAAACGGGCGTGGCGGGACTCGAGCCCGGGCATGCTCTCCAGGATCACGGCCAGGACGCTGACCACGATCACCCCGAGCAAGATGATGTCAAATGCCTTGCCGGCCGGGGTATCCGAGCCGAAGATGATCACGCGCAGTTTTTCCTTGAGGGACATGGGGCGGATTGCAGGGTAAAGTTCGGGTTTATACTAGAACTTCTTCTTGCATTGGAGCTATCACATTTCCCACAGAGACACGGAGCGCGATTTTATTCCATTTCGCATGCTTCTTCTCAAAGCGAGTATTATACCCTTATTGCGTATTGGCGGAGAACGCTGACTACGGGCACAAATACGTTTT
>CAYMLN010000600.1:0-1022 GCA_964391045.1 uncultured Saprospiraceae bacterium | reverse complement strand
GTAAACATTAAACATTACACATTACACGGCGCGGGGCAACCGCTATTCCCTTGACCAGACTTGATGCATTGCCCCGTAGATCACCCTGACATTAACCGGCGATTCACCCAGCCACTCCCCATCCGCCTCGAGCGGGATCGGCTTGCCGTCATGGGTGATCCGGATCGAGTCGAAATGACCGGCGATGGCTTCCTTGTGGCGGAGGATGCGGCCGTTGTAGATGTCCGGGGTCTGGAGCAGGATCTTCCAGAGTGGTTTTGGCCGCATGACCAGGATACCCGGCCGGTCAGCTTCCGCATGGGGAAGGACGTTCATTCCGCCGCCGCAATACCGGCCGAAACCGGCCTGGAGGGTGAGGAACGCACCGTTGATCGTTTGCCGGTCGGTCTCGATCGCGCCGGTCCAGGTGTGCGGTTTGAGGAGCGCCTTCATGAGCCCGTATGGGTAGAGAATAAAGGACGGCACGCGCAATGAGGCCCGCTTGAGTCCCCTGACAACAGCGGCGTCGAGCGCCCCGCCCAGCATGTTGATCGCATACCGCACCCGCCCGTCCGGCCATTCCACCCGGAGGACATGCATCGGCCGGGTCGATCCTGGTCGAATGGCCTGCGCCAGCTTGTCCTTCGGCTGGCCGAAGGTGCGCACCCAGTCGTTGCCCGTCCCGCAGGGGAGCAGGCCGACGGTCAGTTCGGCAGCCCGGTCACCGGCCAGCGCGAGCAGGCCGTTGCACCCATGATGCATTGTCCCGTCCCCGCCGACGAAGAGGAAATGTCGCGCCCCCGACGCGAGCGCGTCGGAGAGCGCATGGTGCAGGTCGTCGAGCGAATGGGAATGGATGAGCGTATGCGGTATGCCTTCCCGGTCCAGCCAGGCTTGCCAGGTGGTCCAGGCGTTGCGGCAGGTGATACGGTTAATGACGACGATCCACTTCATCGGGTATTCATCCGGCATGTGTCGTAAGGTCGAAGAGAAATGGGCATCGATCAAGAGAGGGGTCAACGGATAAGGGATAACGGATAACG
>CAYMLN010000599.1:0-2109 GCA_964391045.1 uncultured Saprospiraceae bacterium | reverse complement strand
GAATGCGGCGGCCGGGGCTCGCCCATCTCGTCGAGGATCCGGGATACCGTGCAGCGGCCCAACCGCCAGATATACTGCATCACTTCTTCTTCCGCTTGTGTCAGTCGTTGGATGTCCATGTTTCACGAAGAATGGTATTCAAAGCTATAACGTATTTTTAAGTTATGCAACTAAATTTTTAGGCATTCCAGGCTCACCCTGCCCGCCAAACGTTTGCGATGATGTACAACACATTCAAAATCAACCGTACAGGCGAGGCCAAGCGACAATATTTTGTAGCTTTGGGCATGTCTCCCACCGCTATGCCGGGCCATGCCGATATCGTCCAGTACTATGACCAATGCCAGGTCGACTACGCCTTGGTGTGGCAACTCGACGAGGCGCTCGGCATGCACTATGGTTATTGGGAAGACGACACACCGCACCATCGCGCTGCCGTCATGCGGATGAACGAACGCGTAGCCGAAGCCGCAGGTATTCGACCGGGCATGAACGTCCT
Source organism: uncultured Saprospiraceae bacterium (assembly GCA_964391045.1). Taxonomy (GTDB): domain Bacteria; phylum Bacteroidota; class Bacteroidia; order Chitinophagales; family Saprospiraceae; genus Opimibacter. The sequence goes on along the minus strand of CAYMLN010000599.1, from coordinate 1,610 downwards.
GGATGCGGGCTGCGGCGTCGGCGGATCATCGGTCTACCTGGCGCGCAACGGATGCCGGGCACACGGGATCACCGTCAGCCGCCAACAGGTCGAGACCTGCAAGGCCAACGCGACACGACACGGCGTAGCCGACCGCACCACCTTCAGTTGTCGCGACTACCTCAAGACGGGATTCCCCGACAACACCTTTGACGCCGTGTGGGCCATCGAGAGCGTATGTTATGCCCGCGACAAGCAGGACTTCACAGACGAGGCCTTCCGGGTGCTGAAGCCCGGCGGGCGACTCGTCGGGGCTGACTTCCACGCCCACCCGACAACGCCCGGCAGCGCGGAGGATGCGCTCATGAAAAAATGGACGGCATCATGGGCCATCGACGCGTATGCAACGGTCGACGGCTTCACGGACAACCTGCGATCGTCCGGATTCGTCGACATCGCCGATCGCGACGTGACGTGTGCGGTGGAGCCGAGCATCCGCCGCCTGTATATCTCATTCTTTCCCGGCCTGGCGACAACGGTCACCGGACGGATGCTGGGTGTGCGCACCCGTACGCAATCGCTCAACACCTGGTCGACCTATTACCAGTATCACGCCCACAGGCGCGGACTGTGGAGCTACCATATTTTTTCCGCCACCAAACCCTGACCATGCAATCCACCACCGACAAATGGACGGACGCCCTGCTGGACGCCATGCGCCTGGAAGCCGATCCTAAAGCTGACAGGGCCGCTGAAGCCCTGCTCTGTGAGACGGACGGCTATACGAAAGAACAGGTCGGCGCCTACATTGGCCGGTTCGTCTCGCACGACTTCACGAAGCCCTGGGTCAATGACACGCCGATCCCCGATCCGCCCGAATTGATCGAGTATTTCAACGACCTCTCCGATTTCAATTTCTCCCAGCGCGAACTGGCCTACCTGGATGCGGCTTCCGCCTTCTTCGAGAAACACGGCCCGTGGGTGACCTTCGCCCTGGGCGTGCGCTCCCTGCTCAAGCAATATGCGCACACGAAGGCCATCGAGGTACTGCGCGTGACGACCCTGCTCGAGAAGCATGTCAACCGGCGCATCATGGAAACCATGCAATTCGTCCTCGATGTCATGCAGCCCGGGTGGACCACAACAGCATCGGACGGCTCGCTCAAGCTGAACCTCACGCATCCCGGCATCATGTCGATCAAGAAGCTGCGGCTCGTCCATGCCATGGTGCGCTTCCGCATCCATTTCGGGATGTATGACCGCGAGCGCCTCGGCGTATATGACCTCGAAAAGTGCGGCCAGCCGATCAACCAGGAAGACATGGTCTTCGCCATCCACACGTTCAGCCTCGAGATCATCGAAGGGCTGCGTGAAATGCGCGTACCCGTGACCGAGGAGGAGATCCAGGACTACTTCCATGCCTGGCGCATCATTGGCCGCGCGCTCGGCGTCGATCCCCGCCTGGAGCCGGCCGACTTCGCGGACGCCATGGCGCTCCAGGACAAGATCTATGCGCGGCACTTCACCCTGCCCAACGCGCACGGCCCGGTACTCGCCCGCGCGCTCAACGATTGGTTTGTCGCCACCGTGCCCCTGCTGGATGAAAAGACCCTCATCACGGTCATCAAGAC
>CAYMLN010000598.1:0-2112 GCA_964391045.1 uncultured Saprospiraceae bacterium | reverse complement strand
GGCCTGCATGACCTGCTCCTGGTACACCATGATGCCATACGTCGGCCGCAGGAGGTCCTCCAGCCAGGGATGCGGGTACTCCACCGGTTCGCGCCCGTGCTTCCGGTTGACATAGATGGGGATATAGTTCATCGGCCCCGGCCGGTACAGGGCGTTCATCGCGATGAGGTCCTCGATGTCCGTCGGCTGGAGCTCGCGCAGGTATTTCTGCATGCCTACGGATTCGAACTGGAAGATGCCGATCGTCTCGCCGCGCTGGAACAACTTGTACGTGTCCGGGTCGTCGAGCGGGATGGCGTCGGGATCGAGCGGCTCGGCAGTCGGGTTACGCTCGGCGATGATCCGTATGGCATCCTTGACGATGGACAGGGTCTTGAGGCCGAGGAAGTCCATCTTCAGCATGCCGGCCGATTCGACGACGCCGCCTTCGAACTGGGTGACCAGCAGGTCGGATTCGGAAGAGGTGCAGACCGGGATATACTTGGTGATCTCGCCCGGGGCGATGATGACGCCGGCGGCGTGGATCCCGGTGTTGCGCACCGTACCCTCGACCTGCTGGGCGAGTCGGAGGATCTCCCCTTCCGGCGTATCCTGGTTGACGATCTCGCGCAGCTTCCGCACGTTGTCAAGGTCGCGCGAGTTGACGTCGTCCTCGGCGTCCTTGCCGGCCTTGAGGATCGCGGCCAGCTTGGTCCCGGGCGTGTTCGGCACCATCTTGGCCAGACGGTCGGTCTCGGACAAGGGCAGCTCCATCACGCGACCCACGTCGCGGATGGAGGACTTGGCGGCCATCGTGCCGAAGGTGACGATCTGGGCCACCTGCTGCTTGCCGTACTTGTTGACGACGTAGTTGATGACACTTTGCCGGCCTTCGTCGTCGAAGTCGATGTCGAAGTCGGGCATGGACACCCGTTCCGGGTTGAGGAAGCGCTCGAACAGGAGGTTGTACCGGAGCGGATCGATGTTGGTGATCCGCAGGCAGTACGCCACGGCCGACCCGGCGCCGGAGCCCCGCCCGGGGCCGACGCTCACCTTCATGCCGCGGGCGGCATGGATGAAGTCCTGGACGATGAGGAAGTACCCATTGAAGCCCATCTTGTCGATGACGCCCAGCTCGAAGTCGAGCCGCTGCCGGATCTCCGGCGTGAGATCGACATACCGGCTCTTTGCCCCCTCGTAGACGAGATGACGCAGGAAGGCCGCCTGGTCGGCGAAGCCGTCCGGGATCGGGAAATTGGGCAGCAGGACATCGCGCGTCAGGTTGGGCGCCTCGATCTTGTCGAAGATCTCCAGCGTATTCTCCAGTGCTTCGGGCAGGTCCTTGAAGATCCGGCCCATCTCGTCCTGCGTCTTGAAGTAGAAGTCGGTGCTGGGAAACTGGAAGCGGCCCTCGTCCGACATCTTCTTGCCCGTGTTGACGCACAAGATGATATCGTGGGGCAAGGCGTCCTGCTCATTGACATAATGCGCGTCGTTGGTCGCGATGACCTTGATGTTGTACTTGCGCGCAAACCCCAGCAGGATGTTGTTCACATCCTCCTGGCTCATGCCTGTGTCGTCGATCTGTTCCAGCCCGCGCTGCCGCTGGATCTCGATGTAGAAGTCCTCACCGAAGAGGTCGAGCCACCATTTCACCAGGTTCTCCGCCTTCTCGACATCCCCCGACAGGATGGCCTGCGGGATCTCCGCGCCGATGCAGCAACTCGTGGCCACGAGGCCCTTGTGGTACTTGACGAGCAGTTCCTTGTCGATCCGCGGATACCCCGAATACATCCCCTCGATGAACCCGAGCGAACACAGCGTGGAAAGGTTCTGGTAACCTTCCTGGTTCTTCGCGAGCAGCAGTTGGTGATGCCGGACGTCCCGCTCCCCCTTCGACGGCGAGAACTGCTGCCGGTGCCGGTCCGGGACGAGGTAGAACTCGCACCCGACGACCGCCTTGAGCTGCCGCTTCTTCGCCTCCGCCACGAACTCGAACACCCCGAACATGTTGCCATGGTCGGTGATGGCCACGCCCTTCTGCCCGTCGGCCACGGCCTTGTCCATGAGCCGCGGGATGTGCGAGGCCACGTCGAGCAGCGAGTAATGGGTGTGGTTGTGGAGGTGGACGAA
>CAYMLN010000597.1:1075-2112 GCA_964391045.1 uncultured Saprospiraceae bacterium | reverse complement strand
GGCGCCGGTGAAATTCGTCTCGGTGCTCAGCTCGCGGATCGCGATGTCGACATCATGGGCCTTGTCCAGGAAAACAAGGTATTCGTCGTCGCACGGCACGAAGCCGATCAGCGGGTGCGGGCCGAACGAACCTTCACTCGCGACGGCGAGGTCGCAGCCGGTCAATTCCATGCCCCACAGGCACTTCTTCCGGGCCGTGACAATCGGATCGTCCTTCCGCTCCACCTCGCCGGTGAAGGTGCCGAGCGTATCCGTATCCAGGTCGGCCGTCACTACGCACCTGACCCCAAGCGCGAGCTCAAGGACAGGCGCGATGACCTTTTCCTTGCCATGCTTTGTGGCGATCAGCAGGGTCCGGCCGGCGAACAGGTCACTCATCGACTTCCGTAAAGGCGATTTGCACTGTGGAGGTCATGACCAGCTTGCGGTCGCCCCACCTGGCCTTTGCCAGTGTCGCCTGGATGTCCTGCATGCTTTGCTTCAGCTCGCTCATCCGCCGCACAGCAGCTTCGTCCTCATGGCCCAGTCGCTCGATGGAGCGGAGGTTGCGCAGCGCGTGGAACTGCAGCTTGGTCGAGAACATGTTCATCAGGATCTCCCGGGCCTCGTCCTCCGGAAAGACGCCTTCAATGAGCATATAGGTTTCATTCGCGTTCATCGCCCGTGGGGTTTTGGGAGTGCATCTGGTGTGCCGCGACGGCCCATACGACGATCGCGAAGGCGATCATGAGCCTGCCCTTCACGGCATTGTCCGCCCATATGGCCGCGGCCAGGATCAGGAGCATCAGCGTGTAGCCGACCGCGGATTCCCATACGATTGCTTTCATGTCGTGTTCGTGATTGTCGGTTTCTGTTCTATTGCGCTCTAGGTTGTCATCAGGCATGGCGATCCCGGTCGCCGGCACGTCCAAGAGCTACCAGATCTGGTCCGGCGTCCAGGACGCAATGTTCCAGTGGTGGTACGGCCACAACGCGGTGGGTTTCTTTCTGACCGCCGGCTTCCTCGGGATGATGTACTACTTCATTCCCAAGCAGGC
>CAYMLN010000597.1:0-1065 GCA_964391045.1 uncultured Saprospiraceae bacterium | reverse complement strand
CCCGGTCGCCGGCATGCATCGGCGTGGCGGTGATGGTTCAGGCTGTCGGGAAATCGTTAATGCCCGGGCCGGTCCTGCGGACGCATTATTGGCCCTGGCCCAGCGAGAAGCCCGCCTTGCCGTCGAACGCGTAGAGGTTTTCGGTCTTGATGGTATCCATGTCCTCGCGCATGGCGTTCTGCAGCAGCTCGATGATGGCGGACTTGTCCATGGCATTCCCCTCGCCGGCCATGAAGCGGCAGCGCCAGTGGTCCGTGCAGAAGGTCTCCTTGAAGCCTTCGGGCCAGACCTTGATGCCGCGGTTGGTGATCATGGTCAGCGCGACGCCGTCGGTCCCGATGCGTTTCAGCTTGCCGGCCAGCGCCTCCGGGTCCATGCCCGGCCAGTGGACGAACATGTCGACGCCCACCAGCTCCTTCCTTGCCGGGGGGCGGCGCTTGTAGCGCGGCAGCGCGAAGCCCGCATGATTTCCATACACAACCGGCTTGAGTAGGGCAGGCGCCTGACCCAGATTGGCGATCACCGCCTCCCCGAATTCGCGCGTGCCCACTTTCCGCTTGCTCGTGCCTTCGCGGTAGATGTCGGCCGTGTGGATGCCGTCCTCGAGGGTCTTGAGCCAGGCGTTCTGGATCCGCTCCGCGACGTCGGACTGCCCGATATGGTTGAGCATCATGATTGCGCCCTGCAGGAGGCCGGACGGGTTGGCGATATCGCGGCCCGCGATGTCGGGGGCCGAGCCGTGGATCGCCTCGAACATGGCGCATTCCTCACCGATGTTGGCCGAGCCGGCCAGGCCGACGGACCCTGCGATCTGGGCGGCGATGTCACTGATGACGTCGCCATAGAGATTGGGCGTCACGATCACGTCGAAGGCATCGGGCGTGTCGGCCAGCTTGGCCGCGCCGATATCGATGATCCAGTGTTCGTTCTTGATCTCCGGATAATCCTTGGCCACTTCGTCGAAGACCTGGTGGAAGAGCCCGTCGGTCTGCTTCATGATGTTGTCCTTCGTGAAGCACGTGACCTTCTTCCGGCCCTGCTGGCGGGCGTACTCGAAGGCGTAGC
>CAYMLN010000596.1:0-2112 GCA_964391045.1 uncultured Saprospiraceae bacterium | reverse complement strand
TGATCGAGAGGATCGCCAGGCATATACGGGTCGACAAGCGCAGCACCATCGTATCGGATAAGGTAGGGAGAAAGATGCGGTCTACCGGCCTTCGAGTTCGGCGCCGATCCTGTCGATCAGGTCGTCGCGGAACGTGAGCAGGAGATGGATGCGGAAGTCATCCCGGGCGCCGGGCAGCGTGAGCTTGAACCGGTCCGCATCGGAACTAATCGCCGACGGTCCGCCCTGGCCGATGTCGCCATGCAGCATGCCGAAAATCTCATGCAGGCGTTCCATGCCGTTGCGCTCGACCAATTCCGGCGTACAGTTTTTGCGAATGAAAGTATTTGCGTCCTCCGGCATATACGCCTGGATAAGTGCGGCAAACCCCAGTGCCGTGTTGAGCCGGCTCGTGTCGAGCGCGGTATTCGGTATGAAGGTCTTCCAGTTTTCCGGTTGCGGCACGATACCCGTGCGCAAGATATCCAGCACCTCGTCGCACGTCCGGAAAAGCTTCACGCCGGCATCGTTGCTCGTGGCGTAGATGAAGAGATCTTCTTTCGGGAACCATCGGAAATCCGCCTTGAAGATCCCGTTGCTGCCGTTGTGTTCGACCCGGCGGCCATCGGGCGTGACGGCATATCCGTATCCGTACCAGGTGTCGCCACCTTCCGGCACATGCGGGGCGACCTGGAGCGCCAGGGTTTCCGGCTTGAGGATCGTGTTGTCCCGCAGGGCCAGGTACCATTGGTACATGTCGCGCGGGCTCATGAGCAAGCCGCCGTTGGCCTTCAGGTGCCACCAGGGCTCCGGACCATTCCACGGCTTGTCATGGCTCGTGCCCCAGTCGTCGCCGTTGGCCCGGTATCCGTGGGTGAGCAGGCTGTAATCGACGCCGTCGCGATGATAACCCGCCGTCGTCATGCCGGCCGGGCGGAAGATGTTTTCGGTCAGGAAGTCGCTGTAGGATTGCCCGGTGATCCGTTCGAGGATGATGCCGAGGATCGAGTAGCCGACGTTGGAATAGGCGTAGTCGGTGCCGGGCGCGAACAGCAGCGGGGCGCCGAAAGCCGCGTTGAGGTATTCATCCGTCGTTATCGCCGCATAATCATCGCCCAATGCCCCGGGAAATCCTGCGCTGTGCGTAAGCAAGTGATGGATCGTGATCCCGGACTTGTCCGGGGGCACGTTGTCCAGGTATCGGGACATCGGCGCCTGGAGATCGATGCGGCCGCGCTCGTAGAGAAGGAGGATCGCCGTTGCGGTCATCGGCTTGGTGATGCTGCCGATGGTGCCCAGGGTGTGATCCGAATAGGCGATGCCCTTTGCACGGTCAGCGTCGCCGTGACCCACGCTCAGCATCACGCGTCCGCCTTGGCCGGCGATGACGTAACCGGAAAAGCCGGGAAGGGCCGTGACATATTCAACCGCCTTATCCCAATGGTAGCCCTCAGGCGCCGGGGCTTGCGCGAAGGCTTCCGGCCGGATCGCCAGCAAGGCCAGCAGCAAATAAATGATCGTCTTCATCGGCGGAATGTTTGGATGAAGGTATGACGCGTCGCACCTGATGCCCGTTTAATCAGGTTAATTAACCTTGACAGCGGACCGGCTTTTTCGTGGAAATCCGCGTGTGCCGTTTCGGCCCCGATTCCGTCGACCCGTTCTATCTTTGTCCCCTGGCGTCCTTGGACCTCCGGGCGGAAAAGCGGACGACGAACACCTATGCCCTCTACCAAGTCGAAAATCACTGCGGCCGGCCTGCTGGTCACGCTGGGCATCGTCTTCGGCGATATCGGGACTTCCCCGCTTTACGTGATGGCCGCCATCGTCGGCAAGAATACCGTCACCCAGGAACTGGTCTACGGCGGACTCTCATGCATCTTCTGGACGTTGACGCTGCAAGCCACGTTCAAGTACATCCTCATCACCCTCCGGGCCGACAACCACGGGGAAGGGGGCGTGCTCTCCCTGTATTCCCTGATCAGGCGCCTCGCGCCGCAATGGACGGTCTATGTGGCGATGCTCGGCTGCGCGGCCCTGCTCGCCGACGGGATGATCACGCCGGCGATCTCGCTGACGGCATCCGTCGAGGGCTTGCGGACATTCAATGAGCACGTGCCCGTCATCCCGATC
>CAYMLN010000595.1:0-2115 GCA_964391045.1 uncultured Saprospiraceae bacterium | reverse complement strand
CGTAATATATAAATTGTTAATATATTTTTCCAGGAGAAGTGATCGGCCCTGCCCTGAAGGGGGGAGGTGATTTACCATCACATAGTGAAAGTCCCCTTTAGGGGATTTAGGGGCAGAACGGGTTTCGCCTCCGCGGTGCAATCTGTGCCTCTGTGAGAACGACCAAAACCGATCTGATACGGCAAGCCCCGGACGAATGAAGCCTATACCCGCACCATCCCCCGGAACCCCCGTGCCGCATAGTACGACTGCGCCCCGTTGTGATAGATGAACACCCGCCCATACCGATAGTCCCCGAAGATCGCCCCGCCGAGCTTCCGCACCGGCTCCGGTGTCAGCACCCAGCTCGACGTCTTCTGGTCGAACTTCCCGAGCTGCTGCAATGCACGGTATTCGTCTTCCGTGAGCAACGCAATGCCCATCTCCCCGGCCATGTCTATCGCCGTGTTATCCGGCCGTGCCTCTTTTCGCGATTCCCAGCCGGCCCGGTCATAGCAGACACTCCGCCGCCCGGAAGGACTCTCGGGCGAGCAGTCGCAAAACAGGTACTCCCCGGTCTTCTTGTCCTGCCCGATGACATCCGGTTCGCCGCCGGTCGCTTCCATTTGGTGGAGCGACCACAGCTTGACGGGGTGTGCCTTCAGCCGCGTCTCCACGTCGGCCCAGGCGAGGCCTTTGTGGCGTGGCATGTTTTTTTCGAAGCGGGCCTTAATCGTGGCCAGGAGTTCGTCACGTTGTTTTGCGGGCAGGGTGTGGGTGGTGGGTTTCATGCTATCCTGCTTTAAAGTGCTTGCTATTTGGAAGTACGTATTCTTCAAATAAAAGAATTGGAAACTATGTCAGTGTCGTTGCGTCTTGGCGTCTTCTTTGATCGCCGAAGCCAGCGAAAGGCTATGTTGAGGTGGCGAAGGCGATTGCGCGAGGTTTTTGAGGCGCTTGATGTAGGGATAACCTTGATTCACCACAGATACCTCAGATTACACACAGATTCCCACAGATTGCCGGATCAATTGTTCCGCACCACCCGCGGATCCTGGCGCGGCACCAGCGTCTTCGACGAGAACACCAGCGCCTGCAACACCAGGATGATGATGATGACGACCGCCAGCGCAAACCGCGACGAGGTCTTGCTCGTCACGTAGAGCTCCTCCGCCCGCTTCATGATCTGCTTCGACTCCGAGAGCTGGATCGCGGAGAGCTCATCCAGCAGGGCCAGCGCCTGGTCGGTGATGTCCAGCTGCGCCTGGCGATCCGTCGTAGGCGTCGACGCGAAGGCATCCATGATGGCCTGCAGCTCATGTGTCTTCGCCAGCTCCGCGTCGGTGAATTTCGTCGTCAGGTACACATCGATCGTCTCCTGGAAATGGGACTGCAGCCGCTTAATGCTGCTCGTGCGGTAGGCGTCGTCCGCCCCCGCGGCCAGGGCCTCGCGGATATGGTAAATGTCGCCCGTCATCTTGAAAATGTAGACCTCCGCGATGAGCCGGTCTTCGTATAACGTGCTGATCGCATTCTTGACGTTGCGCGTATGGACCCGGTCCAGGAAGTGGCTGAACAGGACAAGCCCGCACAGGCCCAGGAGGATGCCCGAGGCCAGGAACTTGTTGCGTACGCTATAGGTCCATCGCATGGTCAGATAGGATCAGGGCCGGGGCGTTTACCGGGCCTCCGGTATAAATATGCGACGAATCCGGGGAAGTAGGCTCCGTATGTGATCGATCTTGACCGTTCCCACAGAGGCACAGATTGCGCCGCGGAGACGCGGATTGATTAGTCCAGCCCGACAAACCGGAAGGGCTTCGCGTCGACAAACAGCATGGACGCCTCGCCCGAGTAGTTCTGGTTATTGTCGAGCGGGAGCTTGCGCACCTTTCCTTTCTCGCTGAGGTCGATCTTGCTGAAGTCGACCCTCACGACATTCGGGTTGAGCACGTTGTCGAAATAGTAGATCCGGTTCTTGTGGTCGGCGACGGTGCGCCAGCGCGTCGAGGAGATGTTGGGCTCCGTGGGGGACGAGATGCCGAGCGGTACCGAGCAGTTGCGGATGACGCTGAACACGCTCGGATGGGCAACGCGAATGGCGTCCGTGCGTGGGATCGCGTTGATGTAGTAGTT
>CAYMLN010000594.1:0-2116 GCA_964391045.1 uncultured Saprospiraceae bacterium | reverse complement strand
CTGGAGGATCTTGGCCAGGAAGGGGGAGGAGATGCCGAGCTCGGCCGACATCTCCCGGGCACGCACGAAGCCCGCGCCGTCTTTCTTCGCGGCGATGTAGATCAGCGCGCGCAATCCGTATACACTGGCCATGGACAACGCTTTCATCGGACGGGCTTAATAAGGACAAAATTGTCCCCAATATAGCGGATTTGTGGTGATGCGCCATACGGGCTGCACTTTTTTACGCGGGCCTTCGCCTGGTCAAACCAGGCAGACGTCGTTGTTGCAGAATTTCTCGGCGACGGCGTCCTCGTCGTGGCTGAGGAAGTCCATCATCCGGATCTTGCCTTTCATCTCGATGTAGCGCTCGCGCGTGATGGCCTCATAGGGCATCTGCGCGTAGGCGCCCTTTTCGAGTTTCGGCAGGAAGCTGATCGACTTCAGGCTGTACTTGAGGTAGTCGAGGATCGGCGCGATCTGGCTTGCCTCCTCGGGCCGGAAGGTGATCGTGCAGGACACCTGGTTGTCGGACCAATAGCGCTGGAGGAAGACGGCCATGTGCGCCTGTTCCCAGATGCTCACGTCCTTCAGGCTCTTGCCTTCGTTGTGGACCGGGAAGGAGACTACGGCCGAAGACGGGTCCATGATGTCGTCCTCGATGGGAAAGCCCGCCTCAAGGATCGCCGGCAGGAGCTTCGAGGATTTCGCGATGCGGATCCGGCGGATGTAGTAGTCGAACTCAGGAAAATGACAACCGGGGTTGACGCCGGCCAGCAGGCTCACTGTGCCCGACGGCTTGACGCTTGTCGTCTTGATGCTGCGCGGCACGCACAGCCACTGGGAGTAGATCTCGTCCCACTTCTGGATCTCGGTATACCCGTTTTCCAGCCACGTCTTCAGCCGGTCGAGCGAGTGTGCGCTCAGGAAGTTCGTTACACCGGACACCGATGTGCCGATGCGCCGGTTGCGCTTCTGCACGCGGTTGGTCTCCGGCCAGGTGGTGTTGACCAGCGTGGCGGTCTTGCCGATGAGGTAGGCAAACTTGAGTGTCCGCCGATAGTCTTCCTGGGATTCGGCGCGGGAGGGAAAGGTCTCCACGAGGCAGCAAAGCTCATAGCTCTCGAGGCTCTGTTCGCCGCACGGGTTCGTCCCCTTGGCCTTGATGTCCTTGAAGTCTTCCGGGTCGCACATGCGCGAGAAGGCCCGGATATTGTCCATGAAGATGTATCCCGGCTCGCCGTTGATCGCCGTCTGCCGCGCCACCTCGGTGAAGTCGGTCTCGTTGTCCGCGATTACGCTGTTGTTCGACGCCCAGCCGTAGGCGGCCCGATGTGCCATGCTGCCCACATAGGATTGCGTCTCCGGATCCCAGCGATAATCCTTGAGCTTACGATACTCGGCGTTTGACACATCACCCAGCGCGATCTGGGCTGTGCGTCGCACGTTGCCCGCGACCACGCATTGCCCGATCATGTTCATGATGTCCGTGATCCCCGTGATCGTGACCAGGGACTGGTCGAGCGTGTCCAGTGTGCGCCGCAGTTGCTCATGCAGTGCCTTGAGCGGGCCCGGGCCGGACGACGTGCCACCGAAGCCGCGGATGGGTGCGCCGGCGGGCCGGATATGGCTATAGTCGAAGGTCACCGCATGCGGGATGTCGCCGGTGAAATGGCGTGAGAAATAACTTTCGAGGAGCAGCACGAGGCTCTGCACCCAGCCTTCGCGCGAGTCGGGGATGACAAAGGGTTCGCCCTCACCGCCGGGGCGGTGCACCATGAGTTGCTTTTCCCCCGCGACGTCAAACCCGACACCTACGCCGACCATGCTCATGTCCATCATGAAGGCAAACGGCTTGACAGCTTCGTCCAGGGACTTGCCCATGTGCTCGGTGGAGACAAATGCGCAGTTGAACAGCGCCTGGCCGATCCGCTTCTCATGGATGATGGGGGAGCCGAGGGCCCAGAGCATGCGGCCCGGCGGCAGGAACTTCATCTTGAACATCCGGTCGTACATCTCCTGCGCGGAGCGCTGGGCTTTCTTGTCGTTCCAGCCGAGTTCGTTGTTGAGGATGTGCTCCTTCTGCAGGCTGTAACACCCTTCCACCACCCGGCGCACCGTTTCGAACCAATGTTCG
>CAYMLN010000593.1:294-2117 GCA_964391045.1 uncultured Saprospiraceae bacterium | reverse complement strand
CGAGATCGGCTATACGAAGAGCGAGTACATGTTCGAGGCGCATTCCTGCGGCATCCTGTCCAGCATCCACGAACAATCGGCGGATATCAACCAGGGTGTCGAACGGGCTCGCAAGGAACAGCAGGGCGCCGGCGACCAGGGCATGATGTTCGGCTACGCGAGCAACGAGACGGACAACTACATGCCGCTCGCGCTCGACCTGGCGCATCGCATCCTCCAGGAACTGGCCCAGATCCGGAAGGAGGGTCGCCAGATGACCTACCTCCGGCCCGACGCAAAATCCCAGGTCACCATCGAGTACGGCGACGACAACAAGCCCAATCGCATCGACACGATCGTGGTCAGCACGCAGCACGACGAGTTCGTGTTGCCCAAGGGCAAGGGCAAGGCCGACAAGCTCAAGGCCCAGCACGAGATGCAGGCCCGCATCCGCGAGGATATCATCAACATCGTATTGCCCCGCGTCCAGAAGAAACTGAAGCCCGCCCTTCGGAAGTTGTTCACCGACAAGATCAAGTACCACATCAACCCCACGGGGAATTTCGTGATCGGCGGCCCGCACGGCGACACGGGCCTGACCGGCCGTAAGATCATCGTTGATACCTATGGCGGCAAGGGCGCACACGGCGGCGGCGCCTTCTCGGGCAAGGACCCGAGCAAGGTCGACCGCTCGGCCGCCTACGCGACCCGGCACATCGCCAAGAACCTCGTGGCCGCCGGCGTCTGCGACGAAGTCCTTGTCCAGGTCTCCTACGCCATCGGCGTTGCCGAGCCCACGAGTATCTACCTGAATACAAACGGGACGGCCAGGGTCAACATGACCGACCCGCAGATCGCCGCGATCGTCACGAAGTTGTTCCCGATGCGGCCTTACGATATCGAGAAGCGCCTCAAGCTCCGCAATCCCATGTACCGCTGGGCTGCCGCCTACGGCCACATGGGCCGCCCCTATGGTAAGCGCACCGACACCTTCAAGGACGGCAGCGGCAACAAGAAGACGATCACCTACGAGGTCTTCACGTGGGAGAACCTCGACATGGTCGAGCCCATCCGCAAGGCGTTCAAATTATCCTGATCCATTCGCACCCGCCCGTTGTTCCCTATCCGTTAACCATCCAGCACGACGCATCATGTCTTATTCGGATTCATACGCCGGCTTCGCCCGGCGGCATATCGGCACCACCAACCCCGAAGATCTCCGGGCCATGCTCCGCACGGTGGGTGCGGACAGCCTTGACCAGCTCATCGACCAGACGATTCCCGCCGATATCCGCCTCGCCGCGCCGATCCGGATCCCGGACGCGATGACCGAGCAGGAATACCTCCGGCACATCGGCGAGGTCGCGGCGATGAACAAGCGCTTCCGCACGTACATCGGCATGGGGTACTACGGCACGCACACGCCGTCGGTGATCCGCCGCAATATCTTCGAGAATCCGGGCTGGTATACGCAGTACACGCCCTACCAGGCGGAGATCTCACAGGGCCGTCTTGAGGCATTGCTCAACTTCCAGACCGTGGTCAGCGAACTCACGGGCCTGCCCATTGCCAACGCCTCCCTCCTCGATGAGGGCACGGCCGCGGCGGAGGCCATGACCATGCTCTACAACCTCTCTTCCAAGAAATCAAAGGGAGCGAAAGGGCATGCCGATCATTTCTTCGTTGATGAGCGCATCTTCCCACAAACGCTTGCCGTGCTCCAGTCGCGCGCCGAACCGATCGGTATCCACGTCGTGACGGGCAACATCGACGCATGGGAAGGCGGCGAGGATTACTTCGGCGCGTTGCTCCAATACCCGGATGCCACCGGACATGTCGGTGAC
>CAYMLN010000593.1:0-284 GCA_964391045.1 uncultured Saprospiraceae bacterium | reverse complement strand
GACCATAAGGCCCGCGTCGATAATCTGCAGGCCCAGGGCATCCGCGTCGCTGTCGCCAGCGACCTGCTCGCGCTGACCCTGCTTGTACCACCCGGCCAGTGGGGTGCGGACGTCGTCGTCGGCAACGCCCAGCGGTTCGGCGTGCCGATGGGATACGGCGGCCCGCACGCGGCCTTCTTCGCTACACGCGAGGAATACAAGCGCAGCATTCCGGGCCGGATCATCGGCGTGCTGGTCGACCGACACCGCAACCGGGCACACCGCATGGCCCACCAGACGCGCGA
>CAYMLN010000592.1:0-2118 GCA_964391045.1 uncultured Saprospiraceae bacterium | reverse complement strand
GCCGTTGTTATAGACTTCGAAGATCGCGCCGGCCGACGGCTGGGTCGAGGACGTGGTGCATTCCACGACGCCCGGCTCCACGACATCCTGGCAATCCGGGTTCTGGTTATCCCGCACGACGAATTCGTACGCCGTGCCGTCTGCCACGAATGGACCGAGTTCGACCGGAACGTTCTCATACGAGAATGAACCGTAGTTGTTCCCGTTGCCGAGCACGCTAAATCCCTGGCTGCCCGGGTTCGAGAATTCGAAGTCCAGGATGAAGGCGAACAGGCCGTCCTCGTTGCATTCCGTCATCGTGTAGGTGAGGTCGAAGATCGCGCACGGCGATTCGCCGCAGACCGGGCCTTCGAAGGTATGGCTGCTGCAGCATTCGATATTGTCGCTCTCGCACACGGTCACTTCATACACGCCGGTTTCATTGGCCGGGAAATTCGGAATCTCGCCAGGGAGTTGGTCGAAGTTGAAGAACCCGAAGTACTGGCCGCCTGTATACAGGTCGAAGCCGCCGGCATCGACATTTACCCATTCAAAACTGACGACCGCGGCAAATGTCGTATCGGACGTGCAGTCGAGTGCGTTTACCGCGATGTCGAAGATCGCGCAGTCACCGCCGCCGCAGTCCGGATTCTCGATGACGTAGGTGTCGCAGCAATCCGGCGCGCCGACGACACAGACCGTGATCGTCGTGCTCTCACCCGGCAGCAGCGGGAAGTTCTCGATGCGGTTGAAGGTCGGCGAAATGGCATACTGCCCGACGAGGTTCTCGTTGGCATAGACCAGGATAGAATCCACCGGCGTATTGGACGTCTCGAAGACGAGATCGACCAGGAACGTCGTGTCAGATGTGCATTCCCCGACTTCCGCGAGAAGGTCAACGAGTACACACGGCAGGCCTTGTCCGCAGTCCGGCGTCGCAAATTCGAACGTGTCGCAACAGTCGGGTGCATCGACGGCGCAAACGACCAGGACGGAATTCATCGAGGTCGATGCCGGGACATCCGCGATCATCCACGGACCTGTCTCGTGCGGGAAATGGCCGAGGGATTCGCCATTGAGCGTCACGCTGACCGAATCGCCGGGGAAGTTTTCGCTCTGGTATTGGAGGAAGAGGTTGAACGTCGAATCCGACGTACAATCGCCGGCTTCCGCGACCAGGTCGAACACGTGACAGGGAAGGCCTTGGCCGCAATTCGGCGTCTCGTATTCGAAGACATCGCAGCAATCCGGCGCGCCGACGGCGCAGACCGTCACGACGGAATTATTCGTCGTGGCCGCAGGCACGTTCTCGATCGTGAAGCCATCGGGGTTGTGCGCGAAATGACCAAGCGGCTGCCCGTTGACCGTCACGCTCACCGAGTCACCCGGCAGGTGGCTGGCCTCGTAGTGAATAAACAGGTTGTACGTCGAGTCCGACGTGCAGTCTCCCGGGTCGGCGACAAGGTCGACCAGCAGGCAGGGGATGCCCTGGCCGCACTCCGGCGTTTCAAACGCGATCGCCGCACAGCAATCCGGGGCCTCCGCGGCGCAGACACGCAGTTCGGTCCATTGGGTCGGGAATGCGGGCACACCCTCGAGGATGAAACCGTCAGGCTGGTTGAGGAACACACCCAGCGTCTCGCCATTGACCGTCACGATGATTGAGTCTCCGGGCACGTTGGACGCCTGGTAGGCGATGAAGAGGTTGTAGGTGGAATCCGACGTGCAATCACCCGGATCCGCGACAAGTTCAGTGATGTGGCATTGTTCGCTGCCGTCGCAGTCGGGTGACGGGAACAAATACTCGTCGCAACATCCGGTGCCGCCGAGGGCGCATACCGTGATCAGGAGGTTGTTGGTGCCGGCATCCGGGAAGTGCTCGATCACGAAGGGCCCTCCGCTGGCGATGATCGTATCGATGGGCTCGCCGCCGGCCAGCACGATCACCTCTTCGCCGGGGAGGTTTTCAGTATCGAAGTCAAAGAAAAGGACGAAGGTGGAGTCCGTGATGCAATCGCCCGTTTCCGCGACGAGGTTCCACACGTGGCAGAAATCCTGGCCGATGCAACCCGGTTCTTCAAACGTGATCGTCGCGCAGCAGGACGGATCGCCAAGCGCGCAAACGGTCAGTTCGACGAC
>CAYMLN010000591.1:0-2118 GCA_964391045.1 uncultured Saprospiraceae bacterium | reverse complement strand
TAGGCGGCCTGGCTGTATGCCCCGTTATAATTGAAAAAATCCGCGTGCGTGCCCATGGGTTCCTCGATGTTCTTCTCGACGAGCCAGGCGTAGCCTTCGTAGAACTGGGCAAAGGGATTCGGGTCCGGATCGCCCGGGATCAGGGCCTTGGATTTCAGGTATTCCGTGATGTGCTCCGAAGCATACTGCGTAAACCCTTCGTCCATCCAATGATAAAGGCTTTCGTTAAAGCCGAGGACGCCCTGGTACCAACTGTGCACCATCTCATGCACCGCGACGCCCACCAGGCTGGGCAGGCTCCTGTTGCCCGTGATCAGCGTGCCCATCGGATATTCCATTCCGCCGTCACCACCCTGCACGAAGGAATAGACCGGATACGGATACCGGCCGTAATGCGCGTTGGCATAATCGAGCGCTTCTTCCATGATCGCGGGAAGCGCTTCCCAGTTCGCCTGATACTGGTCGCTGGGTTGATAGAATGTATGAAGGACGACCCCGTTACGACATGTGTGGGTCCCGTGGATATAATCGGGATCGGCCGCCCACATGAAATCATGGACATTGCGGGCCATGAAATGCCAGGTGAGCTCGGCCGGTTTCGAGACCGGCTCCGGCGCGTACCCGTGGCCGATTGCACGGGCATTCTGGAGGACGCCCGACGCCGCGACGACATAGGCCTTATCGAGCGTGATACGCACGTCGAAATCCCCCCAGTTGCCGTAGAATTCGCGGCCGATATAGGGATTGGCGTGCCATCCCCGGCGGTCGTACATGCAGAGTTTGGGATACGCCTGGGCCATCGAGTACCGGATACCCTCCCGGTTGTCCCGGCCGTTGCGGCGGATCTGCAGCGGGACCTGTGCGTCAAAGGTCAATTCAAGCCGTGTCTTCTTGCCCGGGGCCAGGGGCTTGGCCAGCTTGACCTCCAGGATGGTCCCGACCGTTTCATGGATCACCGGCTTGCCGTCCTGGGTGAGGGTCGTAACCTCCATGAATCCCAGTTCCGCCGGCCCCAGCTTGCTGATCCTGTCCTGGACCCGCAGGTCGGGGTCCGCGATCGTGCGCGACCGGATATCCATCTCGCTGCCCGGCTTGAATGCGTTGAAATACAGATGGAAATACACATTGTCCAGCACATCGGGCGAGTTATTCGTGTACACGATGACCTGGCGACCCGTCATCCGGTTCGTCGCGACATCCAGCCGCACATCCAGGGTATAATCCGCTCGTTGCTGCCAGTATCCGTCCTTGCCCCGGCCGGAAACCGCGAGCGCCGGGAGCATGAGGGCGACCAGCAGGAATGCAGCCCGGCGGAGTGGCCGGCAGAGGACAAAAGGCAGTTTTTTTGCCGGCGCCGGCATACCATTTTTGCGAAAACCCATCATCAAATCAGGATTAAAGGCGTAATATTACGAACGCGTCCGGTATTCCTTTCGATATCGGGCGAGCATGACCTGAGTTACCGTGTAATGACTATTTTTGCCGAAGTATGAAGCAAACGAGGTTGTTGATCATTGCAATGCTGGTGGTCGGGATCGGCAGCCGTTTGATTCCGCATTACCCCAATTTCACGGCCATCGGGGCCGTCTCCATCTTTGCCGCCGCCTTTGCCGGCAGCCGCACCGTGGCGATCATCATTCCCTACCTGGCCATGCTGGTCAGCGACATGATCCTCAATAACCTGGTGTATGCCCGGATGTATCCGGAGGATTACAACTCCTTCGTGTTCCTCTATCGCGGCGCACTGTGGAGTTATGCGGCCTTCGGCCTGATCGTCATCGGCGCTTACTATCTCCTGCACCGGACTATCACGCTGCCGCGCGTCGTGGCCGGATCGCTTGGGGCTTCGGTCATATTCTTCCTGCTGTCCAACTTCGGGGTCTGGGCCTCCACCGGCGCTTACCCGTTAAGCCCTGCAGGCCTGATCACGTGTTACACCGCCGGCCTTCCGTTCCTGCTCAATCAAGTGCTCGGTGATCTGTTCTACAGCCTGATGCTGTTCGGTGTTGCCCTGCACGTCTTCTCCCTGAAACCCAGACGTCACTTGGCCTGAACCCGGGCACCAGCGGCTTCCAATCCGTTTTTACACAAGAATTCCGTGTGCCTTCGGGTGCATCA
>CAYMLN010000590.1:0-2127 GCA_964391045.1 uncultured Saprospiraceae bacterium | reverse complement strand
ATCCCGCGTTAGTGAGGCCTTGGCTGTTTCGGCCAGGTAATTTTTCATGAGCCCGATGTGGTAACCCAACTCGCCGGCCAGGAGGTCGTAGAGTTGCTCCGGGGTCGCGCCGTAGTTGTCCGAGCCGCCGATGCCGTGCTCGAAGATGAGCGTCGGATGACTCCGGCGCAAGGTCTCCAGGCCGCCGCGCAGGACGTCAAGCTCGCCGCCCTCGACGTCGATCTTGATGAGCCGGATACGTACGTCCGCCGGGATGATGTCGTCGAGCCGGCGCACCTCGACCGGGATCAGGCGCACCTGCTCTTCGCCTTTGTATTGCCGGCGCCGAAGGCCGGAATAGGTCGGGTTGGATTCGACGAAATGAAAGGTCGTCCCGCCTGTCGCGTTGCCCAAGGCATAAGGCAGGATGTTGGCCTGCGCGCCGAAGTTCGCCTGCAAGCGCTCGAATTGGCCGGGGATGGGTTCGAACGCATAGTGCCGGGCATCGGGCGCGGCCTCGATCATCAGTTTCAAGATCTCGCCTTCATAGGCGCCCACATCGATACAGACGTCGCCGGGCCGTACATCGCGCCGGATGATCTGCCGCGTTTGCCGGTCGTACGCTTCGTTGCGGGTCACCGGGAAGGGAAGCGCGTGGATGATCGACTTGAGGAAGGCTCTCACGGGACGTTGGGGATCGGGAGGTTGTTGAAATACAGCATGCCCGCGCGGCGGAAGACGGACGTATCCGCCTGCGGCTGGATGAGGAGGTTGTCGATCACCGGCCCGTTGTTGTCGATGAAGAGTTCGTAGCGATGCCCGCCGCCCTTGAAGGTGAACGGAAAGCGCACTTCGATCCACGATCCATACGCGGCCGACCAGTTGATGCTCTCCCGGTGCAGTCCGGCATCATAGGTGACTTGTCCCGAGGGATTGGTCTCCTTAAGTCGCGGCACGGGCACGTGACTGTTGCCGTTGTCGACATAGGCCCAGAAACTCACGTCGCCCGCGCGCTCGCCCGCGGCGGTGTCGATGACCGTCCAGGCCAATTGCGGTGCGTTGCGGATGACCAGCGCCCCCGGACCATTCATCGCGGTGTCGCAGGGCGTATCGTCGAAGTCAGATCGCCACGCATCAGGCGACATGCGCTCCGTCAGGTCGGCGAGCGGTCGCTCCACAGTCTTGAAGACGGACGCGGGAAGGCTGTACAGCGTGATGGATTGGTACGTGCCGATCTTCGTGGCCTTATCGATCCAATAACGCTCGGCCGGGAGAACGAACTCTTCCTCGCACACGAGGAGCAGCGGCTTGTCGTTGAATTTTTCGGCGCGGCGCTTGGGCCAATAGGGCGGTGCGATCAGTTCGACCAGGTCCATGCCCTGTGACACGGAGGTGCGCGACATGGCGTAGGTCACTTGCGGCAGGCCCGTCTCCATCGAGGCGTGAAACACTTCGCGTTGCGTCCAAAAGCCGCGCGCTACACCCATCGTCTCATTGCCGATCGCCACGATAGGAAATTGAAGGATCGCCTGGAAATCGTCAGGCGTATGGCCGGCCGCCTGCAGGACGGGAATGTAATCGTCCGGCTTGACGGACATCCATTTGTTCTCGTGAAAGACCGGCGCGCGCACGGCCCGGAAATGCGTCCAGGCCTCGAAGCCCCAGACGAGGGCGACGGCCCCAAGCATATATGCGCCGGGCTTCGCCAGGTCGCGCATCTTCAATCGCACATACGTCCGCCACAGCAGCCACGACATGATGGCCATGTACAGGAAGGTAAAGGGCATGCCGAAACGGCCCAGCCCGCGGAACTGTTTGAGCGGCGGGATCAGCTCCCAGATGAATTTAAATCCATTCTGGTAAAACACACCCGCGGCCATCAGCCAGCAGAGGACGGCCGTCGCAAAGCCTGCGCGGAGCCGGGTGGCCATGGCGTCATTCGGGTCGTCCGGCTTTCGAAGGAGGAAAGCCAAAAGGGCAGGCAGGAGCAGGAGACCTGCCATCCCGATATACGCCACGCGTTCATTGATCGGCTTGTCGCGATCCAGGATCACGGTCCAGGTCTTGTCGAAAGGCGGGAAGAACGGAAAGAATGTCGTGCCCGCATCGATGATGACGCTTTGATTTGGGCGGATGAGTTCGGCGCAG
>CAYMLN010000589.1:0-2128 GCA_964391045.1 uncultured Saprospiraceae bacterium | reverse complement strand
CGCGAACGAAGTTGGTGTCGCGCGCCTGGCAATCGCCGATGTCGGTCTTCAGGATGTACGTGGTGGTCACGGTCGGCGAGGCGATCGGCGTCAGCGACAGCGTATCGGACAGCGTTGAGTCTGACGGTATCCAGGTAAAGTCGGTCGCGGGGCCTACCAGCCGGCCGGGAATGATGAAACCCGTCTCGCCCTTGCACATGAAGCCCGTGTCCGGGATGATGTCCGCGGCGGCCACGTTGAAATAGATACTGTCGAGCGCACCGCATTCCTCCGTGCCAACCATGGCGTAATACCATCCGGTGGCGAACGGGCTCACTGATACGCTGGTGCCCGTGGATGGACTAAAGGCCGGCGCCGGAGACCATTGGATCGCTGCGTCGGACGTGGCCGATAGGGGATAGGGCACAAAGCGGCACCAGGTGACGGTGTCCGTGGGTTCGTCGATCGTCACGCTGTACTCGTCAACGATCCCTGCTTCCAGGGTGATGACGCCGCTCTCTTCGCCGGCCAGGAAGGCCAGCTCGAGCGAGATCGATTCAAAACCTTCCGGCAGTCCGTCGGCAGTGACAAGGATCGGGATCACGCGCTCGGTCTCGCCGGCAGCGAGTGAAAAGGGAAACGAACCCGGGGGAAACGTATAATCCGTCCCGAGGACGGCCGCGCCCGTTCCGCTTACGAATACCTCGGTCGATGCGGCATTGTCCGGCCCGCGCTCGATGATCAGGCTGTACATGCCGCAGGATTCGGCCAGGATGCCGGCTTGTGCGGGCGTGGTGAGGGTGGCCCGGAGGAGCGTCTGGCCCTGTGCCGTCGCAGCGGCGAGCACAACCAGGAGACTGAGCGGAAGAAGGCGGGAAAGGCGTTGCGGCATGGCGGTCATGGACGTCTGTGGGTCTGGGCTAAGGCCGGTAAAAATAAACTTTTTTGGGGAGGGGTCGGGCCCGATCACCGGGTTTGACAAGCGCCTTCCAAACGGATCACCTCGTCCAGCGTAATGCTCTGTTCGCGGCCCGCATGGACGTACCCCAGGTAGTTGATCAGGTTGGTCATCTCGGTCACGCTTATCTCCGGTTGGGCCGGCATCTGCTGGTTGGTCATCGGGTTGCGGGGCAGGCCCTTCTTGATCAGGCAGATGAGCCGCTGCGGCTGGTCGAGCGTGAGGCGCTCCGCGGTCAGGGCCGGGATCAACTTGCCGAGGCCGGATCCGTCGTCCATGTGGCAGTTCGAGCACAGGGCAATGTAGATGCGCTCGCCCTGGACATAGGGATTATCCCCGCAGCCCGCCATGAAGGATGTCCCGATGGCCAGGCCGGTGGCGAGGATCAGGGTGCGGCTTGCGGAAAGGCTGCGGTGAAGTGGACTGGGCATGAAAGGAAGCAACGGCGGCAACGCGGGTCAGGGCGCAGGATATTCTTCGGCCAGCAACTCGTCGATGGTGAGGAAAAAGGCCGTGACGGAATTCGCGTCGGTCCCCTCGCAATACCCGCGCACGTGCCGGGTCTTGTCGAGCAGGATGATCCGCCCGCTGTGGTCGTAGCCCATCGGGGCCGAGGGATCCTCCACGACGCTCACGAAATATTTATCGGCCAGGAAGTAGACGGAGTCCCGGCTCGCCGTGAGGAATTTCCACTTGTCCGTATCGACCTCGAGGTTTTTGGCATACCGGTGGAGCACAGGGATCGAGTCGTGGCGCTGGTCAATCGTATGCGACAGGAGGATGATCCGGTCGTCCGCCTTGTAGCGGTCATACAGGCGCAGCATTTGCTTCTGCACCTTTGGGCAGATGCTGGGGCAGGAGGTGAAGAAGAAGTCCGCCAGGATGAGTTGGCCCGGATGGTTCGACAGCTTGAAGGTCTGGCTGTCCTGGTCGACCAGGGTGATGTCCGGCACGACATGGTAGAGCGTGTCGCCGTCCACGACCTCGACGTTGCCGAGGATGGGCAGGCGCTTGGGTTGTTCCTTGCACGCGATGAACAGGAAAGTAAGCGCGCAGGCAAAGATGAGGCTGGCGAGTGTTCTCACTTCGCGGGCGCATTGGCGGCGAGCCAGGCCTGGGCGGCGGCGATGGCTTTGTCGATGTCATCTTTCATCTTGGTCACCTTAGGCAGTTCGTTGGTGTAGAACGTTG
>CAYMLN010000588.1:1550-2131 GCA_964391045.1 uncultured Saprospiraceae bacterium | reverse complement strand
TGCGCCATCATGGTGTGGTTCATGAGTTCGAGTTCAACGAGCTGGCCGGCAACGACCTCCACGGGCTTTCGCTGGCTCCACGCACGGTCATCCATCGTCCAGGCATAGGGGGACATCGACCCCGTCAACATCACCGAGTGTCGCGCGTCCACGGCCTTCGCCGACAACGGCGCTGTCGCGACGAGCGTTTGCTCGAATGACAGGTCGAGCGGAACTTCCTTCTCCGCCGTGTCGGAACTCAGTTTGCCGATCGGCGCACCTGGGGCCGCGAGGATAATGCCGGTGCGTTTCGTGTCACCTTCTCGCCGGGCGAAGACCGGCACTGTCGTCCCCGCCGGAACTTCGACGATCAGATCAAGCCGTTGTGCCTGCGCGAGCGGGAAACGCGTTCCCGCGACAGGGGCCACGGGATTGCCGTCTACAGCGATGGCGGACGCGATCTGGTCGCCGAGATCAATCCAGAAAGCGGTGGAGGCGGCGCCATTGATGATGCGTAGCCGGACCCGGCCACCGCGCTCCGTTCGGACCACCTCAGGGTCATCAAGCGTTCGATCGTTCGCCAGGTAAGCATCGTATTCGAC
>CAYMLN010000588.1:0-1540 GCA_964391045.1 uncultured Saprospiraceae bacterium | reverse complement strand
CAGATCCATGCCTTCCATAGACGCCATGGAATCCATCTCCATCCCACCATGGTCCATGCCGGGCATGGCCCCGTGATCCATACCGGCGCCTCCCGTCAGTCCCGCGAGGATTTCCTCAGGGGAGCGGAACGAGAAGTCGTTGAGCAACAGCACCACTTCCTGAAGATTGAGAGCGGCATCTTCGCTCGACCGGACGATCAGCGGCGCCGTCAATAGCAATTGCTCCTGCAATTCGTGATGTGAGTGCATCCAGTGTGTGCCCGACCGCGCGGCGAAGTCGAAAATACGGGCTTCGCCGACGGCAAGCGGGGGCACATACCCCGTCTCGGCGATACCGTCGAGCTCGGGAGCAGGCACCTGCCCATGCCAATGCCCGGTCGTCGGCTCGTCGAGCCTGTTCACCAACTCGACATGGAACCGCTCGCCTGCATCCAGAACCAGGCCGCTGCGCCCATTGTCCCCCGTGACGCCGAAAACGCTTGCGGAACGGCCGGCGACCTCGATGGTGCGGCGGCCGACCTCGATCTTTCGTACCGGCCCGGCGGCAAAGGTCGCAGCGGGTAGACAGGCCCCGGCGAGCAAGGCGCTCCCTGCCATGAGAAACGATCGACGGTCGGTGACGATTGGCATGAGTATGCTCCTGCGAAAAGACCGTGGCACCGGATGAGATTTTCCACGGTGGTAAGGTTAAGCGATAGGTTGATGGTAGCTCATGGCCCATCGGCTTCCGATCGCAAGCGCTGGTAATCGCGCTCCCGCTCCGGCCACGTGCTCTTGATGAAGTCGATAACCGCACGGATCTCGTCGTCCGTCATTCGGTCCCCGAACGCCGGCATATCCGTCTCGTAGCCTCGTGCGAATAAGGCCAAGCCTTCCTTGACGATCCGGAATAACTGAGCGTCCGAATGGTGCCAGGTATGTCCGGTTTCGTCATGTGGCGGGGCCGGGAGCCGACCGTTCGGCAGACGGGACATCCAGTTCGGTTGACCTTGGAGTTGGGCGCCGTGACACGCCGCACAATTGGTCTCGTAGAGGCTTCGACCGTCCTGTTCTTGGGCGACGGCCGGCTGTACGATGGCCAGGCCGGCAATCAGGCCCACTACGGTGTGAACGCGGACCATGTTTTTCCACCGTCGTTGCTCTCAAGGATGTCGCTTTCGGCCGTCACGGCGATCACGTTGTCCGGGTCCTCGCGGTCGAACGCCATGTGCAGAAACACGTCGTCAGCACGATCGGAGATGATTTCGATTTCCGTCGTTTCGAGACGGGCGAAACCGGTGCCGGCGAGGAAAACGCGCAAGGTGCCGTCGGGTGCGGTCTCGACGGCCGTGACCGGAACTCCCTCGGCGGCCGCCAAAGTCCATGTCGCTCCATAATCCTTGCTCTCCATCAATCCCTTCATCGTTCCGGCGAACAGGTGCCCCGGGTCATCCGCGGCTGCAGCCAGATCGATGACCTCTTCGGGACCCTCCCCGGCGATCGACCAGGTCCTGCCCCCATCGCGACTGATCTGAATGCCCCCATAGGTGCCGTAGAGCAC
>CAYMLN010000587.1:0-2131 GCA_964391045.1 uncultured Saprospiraceae bacterium | reverse complement strand
GGCATGGCGTGGACATGAGTATGCGGTATCAGCCCATGCGGTGGCTCTATGCGGATGCCGACGCGACATGGTCCGTTGCCCGGGCCGTGGATGAAGCGGAGGGCCAGGATTATATTCCGCTGGCGCCGGTATGGACATTCACGGGAGGCATCGGCATCAACCATCCTTCGGGCCTCGCCGGCGGTTTGCGGTGGCGATATATCAGTGATCGCCCGGCGAATGATGATAACAGCCTCGTGGCGCACGGGTACACGGTATTTGACGCGAACATCGGGTACGCCCGCGATCGGTGGGCGGTAGAATGCTCCGTACAGAACCTGTTTGATACCGAATGGAATGAAACGCAGTTTGCCACCACGTCAAGATTGCAGGATGAACCCGCACCAGTGGAGGAGATCCATTTCACCCCGGGCATGCCGTTCATGTTCAAGGCGGGTGCCTCATACCGATTTTAGGATGATTCTTGGCGTAGGTATCGGTTGACGCACGAAAAGCCAACGCCCGATTCTTTTTACATTGCTTTCATGTGGCCGCGTGTCGCCCTGCGCCTTATCGGTTCGCTCATCGTGTTGTCCGGACAGTCCGCCCTGACCGCCCAGGACAGTCCGGCGTCATTCGCCTTCGAACACCTGACGGTCGATGACGGACTTTCGCATACAACGGTATACACCCTGATGCAGGACCGGCTCGGGTTGATCTGGGCAGGCACGCGCTTCGGCCTCGACCTGTTTGACGGATACACCTTCAAGACCTTCCTTCCTGATCCCGACGATCCGTACGCGATCAAGAGCCAGGCCGTACTCGCGCTCACGGAGGACGCAGAAGGCAATATCTGGATCGGGCATGTCAACGGCGGCATCAGCTTGCTGGAGCGCGAGACGGGCCGATTCCTCCGGTTTCCGACGGCCGACGAGGTGGACTTGGACTGGGATGCAATAACCGTGCGCCGGATCTACATAGACAAGGCCGGCAATCGCTGGATTGGCACCTATGGCCAGGGCGCTGTCGTCTTCGGTCCGGATGGACGCGAGCGGGCCCGTTTTTGTACGACATGCACGCCGGCCAACCGACGGCTGAGCAACGATTATGTCTTCGACTTCGAGGAAGACCCGAACGGGGTCGTGTGGATCGGAACGGCGGGCCGGGGCATCAATGCGTATACGCCATCGACGGATCGCCTGGACCATCTCCATGCCGAGGATCCGGCAGACATGGACGGCTTTGCCAAGTCGCTATGCCTGGACGCGAACCGGACGCTTTGGGTGGGCACGGAAGGAAGTGGCCTGTACAGCATTGATTGGCGCACCTTACGCGTTGTGGGACACGAGGCACCTGGCGATACTCCGGATAATGGCTTAAGTCATCGGATCATCACGGATGTGGAAACCGACCCGGACGGCCACCTGTGGATCTCGACGGACGGCGGTGGCCTCAACCGCTATACGCCATCGAGCGGAACGTGGCAACACTTCCGCTATGATCCGGCATATATGCACGCCCTGAACTCCGACGCGCTGTATGATCTCATGTTCGATGACATGGGCAACCTCTGGGTGGGGACATTCAACGGCGGGATAAACATCCATCGCGCGGTGCGGTCGCCCTTCGTGCTTGACCGGCAGTATGCGGCCGAGCGCGCCTCGGGCCTGCGCTCCGTGTTATGCATGGACCAGGGACCGGACGGTCGCGTCTGGCTGGGCACGGATGGCGGCGGCCTGTTTCAGTTGTCGGCGGACGAGCATCCCATTGGCGTCGTCTCGATGGATCGGGAATCCCCGCATCCGCCGGGTGAAAATGTGGTGACGAGCCTCATTGCGCAAGCGGATGGCCGGTTGTGGCTGGGTACGTTTGCCCGTGGCCTCTGCCGCTATGATCCATCGCGAGGGATCGTCGACAGGTTCGTCCATAACCCCGACGATCCGACAAGCTTGAGCCATAACAACGTCTGGGACCTCGCGCTGGACCGGGATGGCGGTCTTTGGGTGGGTACACTCGGCGGAGGGGTGTCTTATCTCCGCCCGGGAACAGATCGGTTTGATCGTTTTCTTCCTCTTCCGGGAGAACCCAACACTCTTTCCGGCACGCAGGTCATCGATATCCTGCTGGATACCGTGCACCAGGCCCTGTGGGT
>CAYMLN010000586.1:0-2137 GCA_964391045.1 uncultured Saprospiraceae bacterium | reverse complement strand
GGGCGCCGAGTTCGAACATGACGGGGATGAGCTGCATCCGCTGGATGGCGTTGCGGACGGCCTGGCGCTCGGGTGCGAGCTCCTGCAGCGTCGAGCTGATGAACACCCGGAGGCGCTGGTCGGGGGTGAGGATGGAGGTGGTGGGTGTGGCGGCCATGGTGGTGTGATTTCGTGGTTTGGTGGGGCGGTCAATGGATGTCGTGCGGAAGGATGCGGTACAGCATCGACGGGTCGAGCGACCCTTCCCGGACATGTTGCGTCAGTTCGGAAACGGTCGCGGCATAGCGGGTGAATGACTCGGCGATCCATTCGGGAAGGCCGGTGCGGAAGTCGTTGGCCGGCCGCATGAACAGCGCGATCAGGCCGACGATGAGGAGACGAAGAAAGCGTTTCATAAGGTGGGTGGTGTGTGGCGTGAAGGATGATTTGATGGGACAAAATTCTTCCGGGATCGGGTCGCCGGCAAGGAGAAGCGGATGAATTGGCAATTGATGCGAATGAGTTGTCGGCGCTTCGCGGGGGGCATGTCTGTCCCTTCCGACGCATGTCGGGACAAGGGATGTCCAGTCTTGTCCTGGGTGATTATTTCCCCATCCAGGCCTTGAAGTCGGCGACCTTCTCGCGGCTCACGAGGGCTTCTTTCTCGAGGTGCGGCTTGAGGGCGAGCTTGAGCCGGTTGCCGAAGTAATCGTGGATCTGGTCGATCGAGCGCACCGACACGAGGAAGGCGCGTCCGATGCGGAAGAAGGTGGCCGGGTCGACCATGTCCTCGACCTCGTCGAGCGTATAATCGACCACGTATTTCTTGTCGTCGAAGGTCTTGAAGAAGGTGAGCCGGTCGTCACTGAAGAAGTACGCGATCTGGTCCACCTCGATGGAGACGAGCTTCTGCAGGTGCTTGACGAGGAAACGCTTTCGGTAATCCTTCTGGCGGACGGCATGGCGCAGTTCCTTCATGAGTTCCGCGATGCGGTCGTCAACCGGCGCCGAGGCCGTATAGGTCGCCTTCATCTGCCTGAACTTATCGATGGCTTGCCGGAGCTCGTCCTCCTGGACGGGTTTCAGCAGGTAGTCGAGGCTGTTGACCTTGAAGGCCTTCAGCGCGTACTCGTCATAGCTGGTGGTGAAGATGACCGGGCTGGTCACCTGCACGCGGTTGAAGATCTCGAAGCTCTGGCCGTCGGCCAATTCGATGTCCATGAGGATGAGGTCCGGGCGCGGATGCGCCTCGAGCCATTCCACCGCGGTCGCGATGGAGTCGGCCGTGCCGGCCACGAGCAGGTCGTCGCCGATCGCGCTGAGGGTCTTGCGCAACTTGCGGACCGCGAGGTCCTCGTCTTCGACGATCAGGATGTGCATCGGTTGCATGGATTTCGCTGTTCAGGGGTGAAGGTCGTGTTGGATCAAAATTCCGCCATTCCGGACGTCCCGCCAATCGCCCGCGGGTGAATTGGCATTTCCACCGGCTCAACCGCCGGGTTCGGGGATGAAGTGTTCGGCCGGCGTGGCCAGGAGCGGGAGTACGACCCGGAAGGTGTCCGCGGTCTCCTCGATCCGCACGTCCTCGCGCTTGAGCAGCCGGTATTTCTCGCGGATATTGGCCAGGCCGATGCCCGTCGATTCGGCGATCAGGCGGGTCTTGGGATGGAGGTTGTTCTCGATGGTGAGGAAGCCGGGCGGGCCGGAGGAGATCCGGACCGTGACCGGTCGCGTGCGGCTGATCACATTGTGCTTGACGGCATTCTCCACGAGCAACTGGAGGCACAGGGCGGGCACGTATTTGTCCCGGTCGTCGGGCTGGATGTCCAGCTCGAGGCGGAATCCCTCGCCGAATCGGGTGCTCAGCAGGCCGGCATAGGACCGGATGAAGTCGGTCTCCTGCATCACCGTGCTGATGCCGCTTTCGTTGCTGCGGAGCAGGTAGCGGTAGACCTTGCTCAGCTTGTCGAGGAATTTTTCCGCCTGTGCGGGATCCTCGGAGATCAGCGACGACAGCGTGTTGAAGCTGTTGAAGAGGAAATGGGGATTGACCTTTTGCTTCAGGTTGACAAACTCCTGCCGGAGCTGGAGTTGCTCGATCATCTGCTGGTCTGCCGCCGCCTCCCTGTATTTGTCAATAATGTAGATGACCTCCCAC
>CAYMLN010000585.1:0-2142 GCA_964391045.1 uncultured Saprospiraceae bacterium | reverse complement strand
CGGGTTGGCTGCTTCTCGTGATCCTCCTGCAAGTCTCGACCTATGCCTGCGTCGGCCTGACCTGGAATGCCATCCTCCGCCGCGGCGGATACCGCACCGGCCTGGGCGAACTTTCTCGCCTGGCGGTCGAGAAACTCTCGATCGACCAGCTGGTGCCGGCCGTCGGCCTGTCGGGCAACCTGGCCGTCTTCCGGGCGATGAAGCGGCATGGCATTCCGCATGCCCGTTCCCTGGAGGCCATCCTCGTCAACATCCTGGCCCATTATATCGCGTACGCGTTGGTATCGGTGTGTGCGTGGATCACCTTGTGGATCTTTCATGACACCACGATGTTGACGCGTTCCCTCATGGGCGGCTTCGTGCTCATCCTGGTCGCCGTCCCGGTCGTGATCATCTGGATGATGGCGCACAAGGACAAGCCTCTGCCTGCGTGGTTGCGGCGTTTCGGGGCAGCCCGCCGCACGCATGCCGACATGCAGGAGGTTTCGCCTGACCGGGTTTATGCGCCTGGCCTGCTGGTCATCGCCACCCTGCTCAACCTCTCCGTGTTCCTGCTGGACAGCCTCACGCTATGGGCCTGCCTGCGGGCCCTGGGTATCGATGCGCATGTCCTGACCACCTTCACCGCCCTGGTCATGGCCTCGATCGCGGCCACCCTGTCCTTGCTTCCGGGCGGCGTGGGCGGCTTTGAGGCTGCCTCGGTCGCCGTCTTGCATATGTTGGGCGTCCCGATCGAGGCCGCGCTCACGGGCACCTTGCTCCTGCGCGGATTTACGCTCTGGCTGCCGATGATCCCGGGATTGCTGTTTGCCCGGCGGGACGTGATCATGAAGATTTAACGGGAAATGCGAAGTCCACGGCATTGGGAGGCGTGACGGCTTAACGACCAGGCTGACCGGGTCATCGCGGCGGATTTCCACGCCCGTATTTCCTGATGGATAAACAGCCCTGCAGCCTCCAGATGTATCAAGACATGACTGATGGAATCGAGGCGCACAGCCCGAAAATCCTGGTATCGGTCAATACTCGCCATTCGCGGCTGCAGGGGGATGCATCGACGATGGATATCTTCAACTGGCACAACGCGGTGAAGACCCAATACTGGCCGATTGGCCTGGTCGGCAGCCTCCTGAATGGCCCTCCGCATCCGTGTTGGAGAAAGCACACAACAGGTATGCGCCGCTGTCCAACAACCTGATTATAGTTAACGAGCGTTTGCGCTCGGCGTCCGGGGGATTCCCGGCGCCATGCTTTCCATAGGGCAAGGAGAATGAGCCATGCCGGCCGTGGTCATCGGGCCGGCATGGCTCGTTCTTCCTTCGCCTGCAATGTGAATGATGCAGGCTATGAATTGATCGGCAGTAACCCGGCGTTCTTCTCCAGCCATGCGGCGAAGGATTGCAACTCGGGATTCAGTGCCTTCGAACGCTTGACGTCTCGCGTCGTGTTGCATTCCACGTCAAAATCGCGGTAGAACTGGAACATATTTCCCAAATCGTCCGCGCCCGGGAAGCCGAAGCTCCTATACACCTCCGGGCTCACGGCATTGTAGCCGACCGGCCGGCCCAGCGCCTTGGTCAGCCCGGCGGCCATTTCCGCACCGGTCAGGTGCTCGCCGGCGATGCCGATTCGCTGACCGATCATTTCAGGACCCCGCTTGAAAATGCCGAACGCGCACTTGCCGATGTCCTCCGCGGCGATCCCGGCCATCTTCTTGTCGCCGACGGGAAATGTGATCGCCAGTTGGCCGTCGGGGCCAGGTTGCGGACCCATACCGAAATGGATCATGTTGTCCCAATAATACGACGCCAGCAGGAACGTCACGGGCACACCGGCCTCGACAAAGTAATGGTCGGCTTCCCCTTTCCCGTCAAAGTGAGGCACCTTGTACTTGCCCTGGAGCGTAGGCATGCGATCGTCATCCAGCGGGATGAACGTGCGCGTATCCTCCAGCGTGGACCAGATGGCATGCCGTATGCCTGTGTCACGCGCGGCTTCCGCCATGGCGCGGGCGTGGGCCATCTCCTTTTCGACGGAGAAGTGGTCCCAGAAGAACGTAACAAAGTAAGCCCCGTAGGCGCCGTCAAGCGCCTGGCGGATGCTGGCCGGCACGCTGCCGTTTTCGGGCCAGACCACCATGGA
>CAYMLN010000584.1:0-2148 GCA_964391045.1 uncultured Saprospiraceae bacterium | reverse complement strand
ATCGATCGAACCGCCTGAATATTTCTTGATCGTCAGACGGAAAAAATCAGGATCATTTCCGGTCTCGCCGCCGAACTTCTTCGCGAAGGCATCCCCGTCGCGCATGCTGTAATACGTGTACGTGCTGTTGGTCACGTACATGCCGATCATCGGCTTGCCGAGGGCGGCGCCGCGCAGCCGGACGATGATCGGGTCGTATGCATACGTGATGCCGTAGGTTGTTGTACCCAATGCGCCCTGGCCGACGATGCTGCTGTACTGGTTGGTAAACCCAGGCGTCGTTGTATTGGTGTCAGCCGATATCGCCCATCCTGACCAGTACTGGAACTCGGGGTCGTAAAAGTTGGGCAGTTCGACCAGGCCGCTGCGAAATCCGGGATCCGGCGCGGCATCATTGAGGTACTGACCCGCCTTGAGCCCGAAATTCTCAAACGTGGCAACGGTCTGCCCGGACAGGGAGACGATGCCCATGAAAAGGAAGCAGGAAAGGGAAAGGAAAACTGCGCGTCTCATCGGCCGGGAGGATTACATGCGTTCAGGAATGACCAAAAATAAAGGAATTCAATCGATTGCCGTACGCGATTTCCGCCCTGTCCAGGCCGCCCGCAAGCCGACCTGGAATCCCCTGCCCGGCATAGGCCTGCGCTCCATGAGCCGGTACGGCACATTCCAGACATTGTCGACCTGGACGTACGCCGACAATCCGAAGGGATCCCCGTCGAGCGCGACACCCAGGTTGGCCGTACCCACGTTGCCGGCCTGCACCTGCTCATTGATCCCGGGCGATTCGCCGAACCAATAGTGTCGGTAGGCAAAGGACACCATGCGCCAGCCCAGGCGAAGACCCGCCTGCAGGTTCTCTACGGGCACGTAGAGCATCTGGTCCCCGGCCATGATCCCGAGATCGGGCACGTCCTCCTCGAATCGCGACCAGGTCAGGTCCAACCCGGCGTCCACCGACCAGCGCATGACCTTTCCGGTCCGCGACCAGCCGAGGCGCGTCTCAAGGCCCTGGCTGCGCACTTCGGCGATGTTGACGGGCGACCAGTAATCCCGGACGTCCTTGGTCGGCGGCAGCCAGAGGATCCAATCCTCTACGCGACGGACGTATCCGGTCACGGAGGCCTGCAGCCGGCCGTCGGCGGCCGGACGGTCGAGGGCGATGCCCGCCTCCGCGGAGAGCCCTTCCTCCGGCACGAGATCCGGGTTGCCACCCGGCCGCCAGACCAGGTCGTTGATCGTCGGCACGCGATAGTTGCGCGATACGCTCGACCGGACCGTGAGGTGACGGGCCATGGACCACGAAACGCCGGCATCCCACAACAGCGGGGAAAACACGCTGTCCGTGCGCTCTTCCCTGAACTGCAGACGCCACACCCATTCGCCGGTGCGGACGCGCGCCGAGGTATAGACAGCTTGCTGGCCGCGCGGGGTGTCCTCCAGATAATTGTACGAGGATGCGACCACGTGTTCGGCGTACAGCCCGCCGGTCACCATCGCCTTCTCCCCGATGCGTGCGGACACGGAACCTTCGCCCAGCCAGGTCCGGAAGCGGTTGGACGTGTAAAGGAGGATGAGGGAATCCTGGTAATCGATGGTCTCGTCGAGGAAGGCTGCGCGAGCCTCCCACGACCACACTTCACCCGGCAATCGCCATTGCAGCATGGCCCGGAAATTCTCGTCCTGCTGCGCGGCCCGGCTGACATTCTGCACGGAGGTCGGCGGGATTTGGCGATCGGCATACTGGTACCAGATGGCGCCCTTCACCTCGCCGGCCTTGCGCAGGTCGACAAGCAGTTCCTGCTGCAATGCGTGATGCGTCAGGGCGTGATGGGTCTGCGTCCGCGGGGGCAGATCCGCGTTGAGCTTGTACGTGTAGTCGTTGTCGCTGTGCTGGTAAACGTAACGTGTCGACGAGCGCACACGGGCCGATCCGGTCTCGATGCGCAAGCTGCCCATCCAGCTGCCCCAACTTCCCACGGATCCGCCTGCTTCGACATAATCGGCATCGCGCCGCACGGTTGATCCGATATCAATGAGGCCGCCCATCGCACCTGAACCGAAAGCGGCGCCATGACCACCGTAGTGGACCGCAGCGCGATCGATCAATGCCGAAGGAATGAGCGCAAGGTCGGTCAACCCGATCAT
>CAYMLN010000583.1:0-2149 GCA_964391045.1 uncultured Saprospiraceae bacterium | reverse complement strand
ATAGGTAAGAAATCGTTCCCGCACCGGATCGAACACTGCGATGCCATCATGCGTCGACACCCATACGCGACCGTCAGGTGCACATACCACCGCGGTGATATAATCATTGGATAATCCAACATGCCGGTCATAGGTGCGCATCCGGCCCGACCGCGGATCGAGCCGCACAAGCCCCGCATCGGTGGCCAGCCAGAGTCCCCCCGCCCTGTCCCTTGCCATGTCAATGACGCTCAAGGATGGAAGCGCAGCCGGATTTCCCGGCTGAGGCATGTATTGGACGATGCGGCCCGAGCCCGGCTCAAGCATGGCCAATCCTTTCAGGTCCGAACCGAACCAGATACGGCCGAGATCGTCCTCCTGGATGGCCTGGATGAAGTTCCGGGCATCGCCCAGGCTGGGCGGCAGGACATGCGTGGCCACAACGCCCGAATCGATATCGAATCGATGAAGACCGGCTATGCCGCCGATCCAGATCCGGCCATGGCTATCCTCCAGGGCTGCCCGATTCGTCCCGGACAAGACATGTGTCCGTATGCACCGACCCGTAGCATCCAGGACCATGATCGCGCCGAATCCTACGAGGAGGACATGCCCGTCCGCCAGCGGGACGATCTGCTGGATATGGTCGTACGGAATGTGGTCTGTTCCTATCCGGGCAGACGACATCGGTCGTATCCCGGCCGTCGACGGATCGATGCGGATGAGGCCTTGTTCGCGGTAGGCAAACCATCGCTCGCCCCGGATCACCGCGACGGCCGTGTTGGATTGGTGAAAGACCAGGGGATGCCTGTACGTCATGAACCCGCGCGGGAAGGGAAAGATGTAGAAGCCTTCGCAAGGCAGCCAGACATCGCCCGAGTGGTCGACAAACGGCTTTCGAAAAAACCGCTCATGCGCGATATCGGCGTTCATCGTGCTTTGGAAGACCAGGCGTGCTTGCGCCAGGTCCCAGACATAGAATTGCTCGCCAAAGCAAGCCGCCCACAGGCGGTTATCATGGTCCACGACAATCCGGACCTCCCGGGTCGGCGAAGCAAAAGGAATCCCGGTAACGGCTTCGAACACCAGGGCCGCAGGATCGGCCCGGTAGAGACGCGCTTGCTGGCCGGTACACGTGGCCCAGATCCTACCGTTCCGGTCGACCGTGAAATCCTGGATCTCCGCATCGCCCATGGGGAAGTTATCCGGCAATTTCCATTGGCCGGACGCGGACGCCCAGACATACAGTCCGCACGCCGTGCCCACGAACACGCGACCCCGGCTGTCGGCCATGAGCGCAGAAACCGGTGACATCGGCGAAGCGCCTGCCGGTAATGGAAAGAGCTCTTCCGCGCGCTGGAGCGACACCTCCCCGTTGTCCATCCGCGCAACCCAAAGGCCGTCATCCGTCGCCACCCAGACCTGTTCACTCGTGTCGGCGGTGATCGAATAAACAGTGGCCCGTGATGCCGGATCACGCCGGTGCGGAAAAGGGATGCGGGTAAAGGTCCGCTTTCGCTTGTCCGACACGCTCAGTCCGGCCCCGATGGTCCCGACCCACAAGCGGCCTTCGCCATCCTCGCAAAGCGCCCGAATGTTATTCCCGCTGATCGACCGCGGATCGCCGGGATCATGGCGGTAGGCCTTCACGGCGTACCCATCGAAACTTGCCAGTCCGTCGATCCCGAACATCCACAGCAGGCCGTCACGGTCCTGGATGATCTCCCGAAACAAGTTATTCGGCAGGCCTTCCTCGTCGCTGAATCGCCGGAATCGCCAGGCCTCCGCCTCGGGCATGGCCGGCATCCCCGCTGCGATGAGGCCATTGGACGACACGCAGAGGAACACGACGAAGAGGTAACGGCTGATGGCGAAGAATGTCCACTTCATTCCAAGAGTAAACTACGACAATCCCGGCCGATACAGTCCCGCCCGCTTGGCATGCGGCCCGGCGCGCTTGACAACGCGTCCGCCCGGCTGAGTAACCGGCTGACCGCCCTCACGAGCGGTCCAAGACCCGGTCATAACCGGGCTGGCCAACCCGCACGCGCCGATCCTGATACCAGCGCAGCCGGTGATCAAAGCCCAATGACGCCAGCCGCCCGGGCCCCGTTGTTTTGCCGCAAATCCAAGCCATGCGGCCCTACATCCTTTTGCTCATGACCCTGTC
>CAYMLN010000582.1:0-2158 GCA_964391045.1 uncultured Saprospiraceae bacterium | reverse complement strand
ATCAGCCGGCCTTCGGCGTCGGTATTGACTACTTCCACCGTGGTGCCGGAGTACAAGATTCGGGTTTTCGGTAAACGGTAAACGGCGAAAGGCAAACGGACATTCTTTGTTCAATGGTCATTGTTCATTGCAAGCGATCTTCACATTTCCCACAGAGACACAGATTTTTCAGCAGAGTCTGACATATCATTGTTCACTTTTCATTGCGCATTCCCACTTTTCGCTTTTCGTTTTTCGCTTTTCGTTTTAAAGGATATCGAAGTCGAGTACAAGTTTCTCGCTCCTCGGATGCGCCTGGCAGGTGAGTACGTGGCCGGCGTCGACTTCGTCGGGTTCGAGGCCGTACTGGATGTCCATGTGGACGGCGCCCATGACCACCTGGGCGCGGCAGGTGCTGCACACGCCGCCCTTGCACGAGTAGGGGATGTCGAGTCCGCTGTCGCGGGCGATGTCCAGGATCGCGCGGCCGTTGTACGGGATCGTGAAGTCCGCCTCGTGGCCGTCGATGCGAATGGTCACCTTGGATAGCGTGTCATCGGCCGTGACGACGTCGGCGGGGCGTTCGGTGACCGGGTAGCGGGTCGTGCCGAAGAGCTCGAATTTGATATGCGCGGGATTCATGCCCATTTCGGTGAGGGCCGCGGTCACGTCCTCGATCATGAGTTCGGGTCCGCAGATGAAGCAGGCGTTGACCTCGCCGACGTCAAACAAATGGCGGGCGAAGACCTCGCACTTGGCCTTGTCGATGCGGCCGGAGAGCAGGTCGACGCCGGTGACCTCGCGGGTCATGACGGGATACATCGAGAACTGCGTCATGTGCTTGTTCTTGAGCGCTTCCAGTTCGTCGCGGAAGATGATCGAGTCGCTCGTCTTGTTCGAATAAATCAGGATCGCCTGGCCGTGCGGCCGGGTATCGAGGAAATGCCGGAGCATGGAGATGATCGGCGTGATGCCGCTCCCCGCGGCGAAGAAGACGACGGTCGCGTCGTCCGGCAGGTCGTCGGGCAGGGTGAACTTGCCTTCCGGCGGCATGACCTCGAGATGGTCGCCGGCCTTGAGGCGGTGGTTGGCGTAAGTGGAGAACTTGCCGTTGTATACCCACTTGACGGCCACGGCGAGCTCGGGGTCGCCGGGGTCCGAACAGATGGAGTAGGACTTCCGCAATTCTTCGCCGTCCACCACGGCCCGCACGTTGAGGTACTGGCCGGGCTTGAACCGGAACGTTTCCTGCAGGTGGTGCGGGACCTCGAGGTGCACCGACACGCATTCCGGGGTCTCCCGCCGGATGCCGGCGATCCGGAGGCTGTGGTATCTGCTCATGAAGGCAAAACTACGGAATACGAACAATTGTTCGTATTCCGGGAGGGGATGTCCGATTTAGTCATCTGCGCCGGCATTCTTGAACTCCTTTTCAAGCATTTGTCCAAGGATCTTTTGGAGGCCGGGAAGGGTGTTTTGCGCCGTGTCCCAAACCTGGCGCATTTCTATCCCCTGGTATTCATGGACGATAAAATTCCTGAAGGCCTTGACGCGATGCCACGGATAGGCATACCGGGAGAGCAATTCCGGATCAAGCCGTGCCGTGGCTTCTCCGATGATCGTGAATTCATGGAGGCATGCGGAGGTGGTCAGCCTGTGATTGACAAATGATTCAAGCGAATGGTTATCCAGGAAGTGCTGAATGGTCTCGATCGATTCAAGGATGTGTTCAATCCGCTCCTTCGACGTGATGATCGACCCTTTCATAGATGAGTTGTTTTTCCTTGTCTACCCGTGCGCGCATGCCCGGGCGCAGGGCCTTGAGCATGACGACATCCACGTTTCGGCGGGCCAGCCGCTCCAGGTTTTCTTTCACATCAGCCAGGTCAAAGAGTGTAAAGGGAATCCCCTCAAGGATGTCCAGGGCGACATCGACATCGCTGTCCGGCGTTTGGTCGCCTCGAGCGAAGGATCCAAATAACCAAGCCTGGCACACGGCGGGGTGATTCGTGAGGTAATCCGCGAAGGATGACACGATTTGCGCTTTCCCCGGGAGCGTCGGCCGTTGGCCGCGCATCGCCTTTTCGTAGACAAGGGCAGCCTCCGCGGCATGCAGGACTTCAGGCGCGAGGATTTCGTTTTCCAGGTCAAGCAGTACCGCGTCGCGCATCATCATGAC
>CAYMLN010000581.1:0-2159 GCA_964391045.1 uncultured Saprospiraceae bacterium | reverse complement strand
ATCGAGAAATACACCATCCCAAGGATGGACTTGCCGGCCCGGCTGTACCAGGTGGCCAGCGATGCGCCGACGAATTTGCGCAGCCCAAAGCCCATGACAAGCAGTGGGAGGACCAGGGACGGCACGCCAAACCCCCAATAGACCAGCGCATTTCCGCTGACGGCGCCGAGCCGGCCGAGCCAGTTGGCCACGGCTAGTTCACCCTCGCCCAGGGCGCTGAACGGATGGTTGAGGATCTTGTCTTGGTCGATCTTCCAGGTGATGAGGTAGGAGACGGCGGAGACGAAGGCGAACAGGCCGAACAGGACCAGGGTGATCCCGATCAACTTCGGAAGGCGCTGGTCACTGAACCAGGCGTTCTTCGCGGCGCCTTTCTTCGAACGCGACTTGCCGGCTTGCGCGGCCTTTTTCTGCTTAGGTACAAATACGGACATGGCACGGATGCTGTTCCTGTCTTGGGATGACCCTCAAATATACTGTTAGTTCCACGACGGTAGTTAGATATACATGAAATATATTTTTAATATGAAATTGTCTGCCCACCTGGTGAACCCTCGGCGAAGTGCTCCCGAGTTCCTTTTACTACCTTGCGGTCCCTTTCTAAATCGTTGACTGACCACGACATGGACAAGATATTCATCGCCGGCGCGGGCGGGATCGGGAGAGCCGCAGCATTGTTCATCCTCGACGCCCAGGACTGGGAAGCCCGGGTCGTCCTGGGCGACGTCTCCGAAGAACAATTGGAAGACGCTGAGGCCTGGTTGCAGCGCGCGATCGGGCGGACCAACCTGCTCGAGACGTTCCGCATGCCTTCGGGCGGCGATGCGGAAGCGTATCGTCAGGTACTCGGCGACGCGGATGTCCTGCTCGACTGCCTGCCCGGACAATTTGCACCGGCCATGGCCCGCCTCTGCCTGGAGTACGGCCTCCATTACGCCAACCTGACCGAGTATGTGCGGGAGACCGAAGAGATCGTGGCGATGGCCTCCGGGGCCGAAACCGGCTTCATCCTCCAGACCGGGCTTGCTCCCGGGTATATCAACAACCTCGGGATCCACCTCGCGGAGACGTTCATGCAGCGGTACGACGTCGACCGCCTCGAACGCCTGGCGATGCGGGTCGGTGCGTTGACGCAGTACACGGAATCCCCGCATTTCTATGGGTTTACCTGGAGTACCATCGGCGTGGCGACGGAATATGTCAAGCCCTCGGTCGCCGTGCGCAACCACCAGATCGAGCGCCTGCCCTCGCTGTCCGAGCCGGAGACGATCATCATCAACGGCCGGCGCTATGAAGCCGATCTCACCAGTGGCGGGGCTGCCGATCTTCCGGATGCCTTCCGCGACCAGATCCGCAGCATCGACTACAAGACGATCCGGTATCCGGGGCACTTCGAGTGGGTGCGCAATTTCCTTTCCACACACGCCGACACCAATGACGTCATCGGTTCACTCGAGCGGCATATGCTGCAAAACGTGCCGCACGTCGAGGACGACGTCATCGTGCTCTACGCATCGGTGACAGGATATGATCGGCATGGCGAATTGCGTTCGATGCAACATGCGGCGCACATCTATCCGCTGGTCGTCGGCGGCGTCACCATGCGCGCCATCCAGACGTGCACGGCAGCCCCGCTCGTCGAATGCGCCCGGCTGTTGCTCTCCGGCGCCTATGCGGGCATCGTCACCCAGAGCCAGCTCGAGCCCGCCGCGATCCTGCACGGGTCGATTGTCCGCCAGGCCTACCACACTGGCGTACTGGACGCCTAGGACCGGTTGGCATGGATCACATCCTGCAGGAACAGCTGGTCGAGGAAGATCAGCCAGTTGCGCAGGATGCTCATGACGACGAGCAGGATAAAGAAGGAAGGGAGCATCACCGCTACCCGGTTGGCCGTTCCCGTGACCAGCACAAGAAAGTATCCCCCCAATAGCAGGGCGCCCGTGAACATCCGGGCCACCGTGGTCCGGTGCCAGGTCTTTTGATCGTCTTCGACAAAGGCGGTTAGCGCATGTTCGGCCTCGTTCAGGTCCGGCAGCGCAAGGCAGCGTGCGATCTGCTGTCGGCGCCGGAGCAGGAAAAAGATCGTGGCGGCCATCAGCAAACCGATCCCGAGGCAAAGGGAGAGCAGGAACGGATGGAGCGTGTCAATCCATAGC
>CAYMLN010000580.1:0-2166 GCA_964391045.1 uncultured Saprospiraceae bacterium | reverse complement strand
AAGCCGGCCTTCGGCTGGTTCGTCCTGGTCATGGGTACCTTCATCATTATCAAGGAAACACTGCTGCACCCGTGATCCGGCCACGCCGGGGGTATGTAACTTTGGATACCCACGGCATTCCCCGATCACCCGAACTTTGAAACTATAACCTACTAACCTGATCAATCGCCTTTTTCAAACATGAGTCATATGAATGTAGAACAGATTTATACCGGTTGTCTGGCCCAGGGCGCCTACTACATCACCTCCAACGGTGAAGCCGCGATCATCGACCCGCTGCGCGAAGTGCAGCCGTACCTCGACCGCCTCGAGCGCGACGGCGTCAAGCTCAAGTATATCTTCGAGACGCACTTTCACGCCGACTTCGTGTCCGGCCACCTCGACCTGAGCAAAAAGACCGGCGCCCCCATCGTCTATGGGCCCACGGCCAAGCCGGAATTCGACTTCATCAGCGCCTCCGACGGGCAGGAGTTCAAGATCGGCAAGCTGACGATCAAGGTCCTTCACACGCCGGGCCACACGATGGAAAGCACGACCTTCCTCCTGAAGGACGAAAGCGGCAAGGACCACGCGATCTTCACCGGCGACACGCTGTTTATCGGCGACGTCGGCCGCCCGGACCTCGCCCAGAAGGCCACCGGCCTGACGCAGGAGCAACTCGCCTCGCACCTCTTCCACTCGCTGCGCGACAAGATCATGACGCTGGCCGACGAGGTCATCGTCTACCCGGCCCACGGCGCCGGCAGCGCCTGCGGCAAGAACATGAGCAAGGAGACGGTCTCCACGGTCGGCGACCAGAAGCAGACGAACTACGCCCTCCGCGCCGACATGACCGAGGCCGAGTTCATCAAGGAAGTGACGGAAGGGCTGCTGCCGCCTCCGGGATACTTCGGGATGAACGTCGCCATGAATAAGAAAGGCTACTCGAGCATCGACGAGGTGCTGAAGCGCGGTCTCCATCCGCTTAGCCCGAAGGAGTTTGAAGTGGCTGCCGAAGAGAGTGGCGCACTCATCCTCGATACCCGCGAGAACGTGCCGTTTGCCGAGACTGGCTTCATCCCGCAGTCGATCAATATCGGCCTCAAGAGCGACTTCGCTCCCTGGGTAGGTGCGATGATCGTCGACGTCAACCAGCCCATCCTGCTGGTGACCGAGGAAGGGGAAGAGGAAGAATCGGTGATCCGCCTGAGCCGCGTCGGCTTTGACAACGTGGTCGGGTACCTGAAGGGCGGTATCGACGCCTGGAAGGCCGCCGGCCTCGAGCTCGATAACGTCGACCGCATCACGCCGGAGGAATTTGCCAAGCGCGTGAAGCCCGGCAAGGACGAGATCTACGACGTCCGCAAGGAAAGCGAGTACGCCGCCGAGCATCTCGAGGGCGCGACCAACAAGTCCCTGGCCTTCATCAACGACTGGATCCGCGACATCAATCCGAAGCAGCATTTCTACCTGCATTGCCAGGGGGGCTACCGGAGCATGATCGCCGCCTCGATCCTGCAGGCCCGCGGATACCGCAACTTCACTGAGGTCGCCGGTGGCTACAAGGCCATCTCTGAGAACACCTCGCTGCCGCGCACGGATTATGAGTGCCAGAGCAAGAAGAAAGCTGTCCAGGACTAGTCCTACGGCAGACCGAACATAACGATGGGCAAGGTTGCGTCCCCGGATGTTGCCTTGCCCTTTTTTAACGCCAAATCAACGCTTAACTCGCACAAGCCATGTTAGATCTCATTCGCCAACCCTGGCCGTGGTACGTGGCCGGGCCGCTGATCGGCCTGACGGTGCCCCTGCTCCTGATCCTCGGGAACCGCAGTTTCGGCATCTCGTCGTCGCTTCGTCACGTCTGCGCGTCCTGCTTCCCGGCCAATATTTCGGTCTTCAAGTATGAATGGAAGAAGGAAGTCTGGAACCTCTTTTTCGCCGGCGGCATCCTCATCGGCGGTTTTGTCGGGGCCATGTTCCTCTTCAACCCCGACCCGGTCGTCGTCAATCCGAATCTCCTCAGCGAAATGGCCGGCTACGGCATCACGGACACGAGCTCGCTCGTGCCCGCCGATGTGGTCAACTGGGCCGCGCTGTTTACACTCAGGGGCTTCCTGCTCATCGTCGTCGGCGGTTTCCGCGTCGGCTTCGGCGCACGGTCTGCCGGCGGCTGCACGAGCGGCC
>CAYMLN010000579.1:0-2167 GCA_964391045.1 uncultured Saprospiraceae bacterium | reverse complement strand
TGACGGAGGCGGATGTGTCGGATTGTTCCCCAGTGACGATCTATCGGGACGACGTACCCGTTTATGTCGGCGACTGCAATGGCGATACCATCGCCCAGTATACACGTACCTACACCATCGTCGATGTCTACGGGAATGCGGACACCTGTGTCCAGCAGATCTACCTGATGAAGGCACAACTCGCCGATGTCGTGTTTCCCGCCGACCTGACAGGCCCGAACGCACTCGCTTGCGCCCCGGCTCCCGTGACGACCCCGGATCAGACCGGGTATCCGACAGTAGACGGAAATCCGATCGTCAACGGCGCATTCTGCAACCTGGCCGCCACGTTCACGGATTTCATCTTTCCGGTTTGCTCGGGATCGTATAAGATACGTCGCGCATGGGTCGTCATGGACTGGTGCGTGACCGGCAGCATGGTCCTCGATACGCAATTGATCGAAGTGCTCGACAAGACCCCGCCCGTCGTCACCGCGCCGGCCGACGTCACGATCTCCACGGATGCGTCATCCTGCACCGCAAGTCTCCTTCTCCCGCCGGCCACGGTCGCGGAGGATTGTGCGACGTCATGGAATGTGCGGATCAATGGCCCCTTTGGCACCATCAACAGCAATGGCGGCCCGGTGACCGGCCTCCCGGTCGGCGTGCATGCCATCCAGTACATCGCCCGCACGGATTGCCAGCTCGAAGGCATGGACATCATGCTCGTCACGGTCATCGACCAGGTGCCGCCGACGACGGTATGCCATTCGACCGCAGCGATTCCGGTCAACAATGAAGGGATCACCCTCATTCCCGCCTCGGTCTTCAACAGTGCGAGCTATGACAACTGCGGTGACGTATACTTCAAGGTGAAGCGCATGAGCCCCCCGGCCGGTTATGCGTGCGCGAATCCGGGCAACCCGCTCAACCAGTTTGACGATTTCATCCAGTTCTGCTGCGCGGATATCGCACACAACAACATCATGGTCATCCTGCGGGTCTACGACGTGCCGCCCGGTGCGGGCCCCGTGACGGACGACCACCTCGCCGGTCATTACAATGAATGCATGGTCCAGGTCGAGGTGCAGGACAAGATGCCCCCGCAGATCGTCTGTCCTTCCAATCTTACAATCAGTTGCCAGTTCCCGTTTACGGAAGACAACCTCGATGTCTTTGGGACGGTCGCGCTAAGTGAAGCTGCGCGTGAGCAGATCTGTTTTTCGGATCCGGGTGCGCCAAATCCCGGCGTACAATGTCCCGGCCTCGACGGCCTCGCGACGGACAATTGCGGCGTTACCGTGACGCATTCCGCCTCGATCAACGTGGATCAATGCGGAACGGGGACGATCGTGCGCACCTTCACGGCCACCGATGATGGCGGGCTAACGGCCACGTGCCAGCAGACGATCACGATCATCAACTATGATCCATTCGGACCAGCCGACATCACCTGGCCGCAGGATTACACCACGACCAATATCTGCGACATCTCCGCCCTGGATCCCGAGGATCTTCCGGCACCGTATAATTTCCCGGTCCTCCAAGATGGGCCCTGCGACATGGTCGCGGCCACGCATGAAGACCTGGTCTTCGACCTGACTAACGACGACCAGGCCTGTTTCAAGATCATTCGGACCTGGACGGTCATGGATTGGTGCCAGCTCAATACGCCGGCCGGCGGCATCTGGACACGCATGCAGGTGATCAAGGTGATGAATTCCGTC
Organism: uncultured Saprospiraceae bacterium; assembly: GCA_964391045.1. Lineage (GTDB taxonomy): Bacteria > Bacteroidota > Bacteroidia > Chitinophagales > Saprospiraceae > Opimibacter. Next base: position 461 of record CAYMLN010000579.1, on the reverse strand, counting down.
GCCCCGACGATCGCGCCCCTGTCGGATGTCACCGAATGTTCATACGCCGATGACTGCGGCGGGTTGACCATGGATTTCCAGGCGTCGGCCACGGACGATTGTTCCGGACCGGCTACCCTGACCTGGCGATACTTCGTCGATGAGGGCAACGATGACATTGTGGAGGATATCTCCATGACCCAGACCGGTGCCAGCATTTCCTTCGAACGGTACATGCCGGTTGGGACGCACCGGATCATCTTCACGGTCTGGGACCAGTGCGGCAATACCGCGACGGAAGAGCAACTCGTCACCGTCGAACACTGCAAGGGACCCTCCGCCAAGTGCATCCATGGCCTGAGCACGAACCTGATGGGCATGGACATGGATGGCAATGGCGAGCCGGACTGGGGCATGGTGAGCGTGCAGGCGTCGATGTTCGATGCAGGCAGCGACCAGGTGTGCGGGAATCCTGTGACGCT
>CAYMLN010000578.1:0-2170 GCA_964391045.1 uncultured Saprospiraceae bacterium | reverse complement strand
AGGACCAATAGGCCTCGGCGTTGTCGCCGCCGAAGGTGAGCTGGCGAAGGTTCTTCAGGTGTTTCTCCTGAGGGTATCGAAGCGATTCATTATCAGGTGATTTGGTACCCTGTGCCAAGGCCGTTCCGAGGGTGATGAGGCTGACCAGGGTTGCGGCCCATATCCGCCCCCGGGAAACTAAATCCTTCATTGCGTTGTATTTTAGGCCGTAAATATAGGCCCGGACATCCCCGGCCATGATACCTGAAGACATGAAATCAATACCTCTGGCAGCTCTGCTGCAGCGCGCGGCAGTCATCTCCTTCGCCGCCCTCCTCCTTTCCTGCAGCACGTCCAAGTGGTCCGCGAAGGCGCCGGACAACGACCAAATGCTGGCGGACGTCACCTACCTCTCCGATGACAAGTTGGAGGGACGCAACTTCGGCTCCCCCGGAGAAACCAAGGCCGGGGACTATATCGCCGCCCGGTTCAAAAAGCTCGGACTGAAGCCTGCCGGTGAGAACGGCACCTGGTTCCAGTCCTTCGCCGTGAAGGGCAACAACCCGCATGGGGCTGAATTCGCTTCGCCCGGGCTCGAGAAATCCACGGCCGGACGAAATGTCATCGGCTTCATGGACCAGGGCGCCAAGTACAGCGTGATCATCGGGGCCCACTACGATCACCTCGGGTACGGGGAGATCGGGTCGCTGTATACGGGCGAACCGGCCATCCACAACGGAGCGGACGACAATGCCAGCGGAGTGGCCATGATGCTCGAGCTCGCCCAGCGTCTCCAGCCCTACAAGGAGCACAATTACCTGTTTATTGCCCTGACCGGCGAGGAACATGGGCTTTGGGGCTCCAACTTTTATACGGATCACCCGACGATCGACCTGTCGACGGTGACGGCGATGGTCAACTTCGACATGGTGGGCCGCCTGACGGACGGCAAGCTGGCCGTCAACGGCACCGGCACGTCGCCCGAATGGCCGGCCCTGCTGGAGGAGAACAACATTTATGACCTCACCCTCACGACGACCGAATCCGGCATCGGACCTTCCGATCATACGTCCTTTTACCTGGCCGACATCCCGGTCCTCCACTTCTTCACCGGTGCGCACGAGGATTACCACAAGCCGTCGGACGACGCGCACCTGATCAATAAGGACGGCATGGGCATGATCGCCGACATGGTCACCCGTATCATCCGCCAGGTCGGCGACGACGGGCAGTCCAAGATGGTGTTCACGAAGACCAAGGATCCCGATCCGTCGTCCACACCGCGCATGGAGGTCACGCTGGGCGTGCTGCCCGATTATCTCTACGACGGCGAAGGCATGCGCATCGACGGCGTCCGCGAGGGCAAGCCCGCCGAGGCGGCCGGAATGCAGAAAGGCGACGTCATCGTCTCGTTGGGCGGCAAGCCGGTCAAGGACATATATGCATACATGGAGATCCTCGGCAGTTTCAAGAAGGGCGATGCCACCGAGGTCGTGGTGCTCCGCGAAGACAAGGAGATGAAACTGAAGGTGCAATTCTGATCAACGCAATCCCAACCATCATGGAACAAGACAAGACCATCGGCGCTGTCACCTGGATGGACCTGACCGTGCCCAACGCAGAAAAGGTGCGGGACTTCTACGCGGCCGTGACCGGATGGTCGCCGTCGGGCGTGCCGATGGGCGGGTATGATGATTTTTGCATGGCCTCGCCGGACGACAACACTGTGCGTACCGGCATCTGCCACGCACAGGGCGCGAATGCCGGGATTCCGCCGGCATGGATCATCTATGTTAATGTCGCTGACCTTGATAAATCAATAGAGGAAGTTGTGGCCAGGGGCGGTGAGGTCGTGCACGGTCCCCGCTCGATGGGCCCGACCGCCCGCTATTGCATCATACGGGATCCCGCGGGCGCATACTGCGGACTCTTCGATCACGGCGATCGCCCATAAAACAACGAGGCGCCCGATCGGGCGCCTCGTTCATCTCAACCTAATCATCAAACAACAAATCAATTGCGCGTTGGCCCAGATTATAGGTACCGGGTATTCCGGACCTGCTGGAGGAACATCGGTTTCAGGCCGAACAGCGCCGCGGTGAGCATCTGAGTATCCGCGGGATAGCCGACCGGCAGGATGCGCTCGCAAAGGTGGGACTCGAGTGCTCGCTCGTCCCCGTAGAAATTGCGG
>CAYMLN010000577.1:0-2171 GCA_964391045.1 uncultured Saprospiraceae bacterium | reverse complement strand
GCTGTCCGCTGGTCGACAGTGTCCTGCTCATCATTCCGTTTGATTTCTCGCTTGACCTGAATACCAACCAGGTGGTGAGCTGCGATTTCAATCCCATTACGCTGGTGGTGAGTTCAAACGGTGATGTGACCTTCGCGTGGAAGGACCAGGCGGGCAACGTCCTGTCAACGAACGACACCCTGATCGTGACCCCGTCAAAGACGACGACAACGTATTACGTCATGGCGACGGACACGCTCGGGTGCATGAAGACCGATTCCGTGATCGTCCTTCGTCCTGATCCCACGTTCTCCGTCATCGCAGGGCCAGATTCCAGCTATTGCGACGTGCAGACGATCACGCTGATGGCCTCCTCCGCGGCCGGCGTGACCTTCGAATGGTTCGACCTTTCCGGTACATCCCTGGGGACAGGGGCCACACTCGATGTGACGCCGGAAACACCGACGTGCTATTACGTCATCGGAACCGATGCGATTGGTTGCCAGGAGAGCGATACAGTGTGCCTCACACCCGTATTCTTTGACCTCACGATCACCGGGGACCAGGCGGCCTGTCTCGGCGATCCGGTAACCATCACGGTAACGGATGCCAATGGCCAGAACCTGACCTATGAATGGTTCCCGCAGACGGGCATCATTTCCGGCAACGGTACGTCCTCCATTGTTGTCGAGCCGTCAGAGAACACGACATACTCGGTCCTGGTAACCAATGCCGACCTCGGGTGCCAGACGACCCTGACGAGTTCAGTCACGGTCTACACCTTCGACCCGGTCGTCATCGCCATCGACGCCGTGCCGGATACCATCATCCTCACGGAGTCTACCCAGCTGATCGTCAACCAGCTTGAGCCCGGATTGTACACGTATCAGTGGTTCTCCACGACGGGCGAAGTCATACCCGGCGTATTCAACCCGATCGTCACGCCGACGGAGGAAGGCGTATTCGCCTACACGGTAGTGGTCACCGACCAGTTCGGCTGCCAGGGTACCGCTTCGGTCAATGTCGTGGTCGAGAATCCGTTTTGCGACGAGCGCGACATCTACCTCCCGAACGCCTTCACGCCCAACGGGGATGGGGAGAACGACTTGCTCTTTGTACGCGGCAACTACATCACTTCGATCGATTTCCACATTTACAACCGGTGGGGACAGGAGGTCTTCTCGACGACGGACCAATCAACGCCCTGGGACGGCACGTTTAACGGAAAGAAACTCCAGCCCGATGTGTTCGGCTACTACCTGACGGTATTCTGCCCGAACGGCGAGAGTTATTTCAAGAAAGGCAATATTACGCTGCTCGAATAGGGCAGTGACACGCAAGACCTCTTCATGCAGACCCGGGGCCGGCAGGTTCCGGGTCTGATTTTTTTCGCAAATTTGCAGCCTCATCCGATCCATGATGCAGGAAGAACCCAAGAGTTGGTACCAGCGGCTACGCCGGGGGATCCAGACCGCGACGAAGTCCAAGAAGGAGACGCCGGACGGCCTGTGGTTCAAGTGCGAGAGCTGCCAGGAGACCTCCACGATGAAGGAGCTCAAGGACAACTATTACAAGTGTCCGCGCTGCCAGAATCACGAGCGGATCGGCTCGAAGGAATACTTCCAGCTCCTGTTCGGCGACGAGCATACGCGGCTCTTCGACGACATCGTGAGTTATGACTTCATGGGCTTTACGGACCTCAAGCCCTATGGCAGCCGGCTGACCGAAGCCCGCGAGAAGACCGGCCTGGATGACGCGATGGCTGTGGCCACCGGCAACGTTGGTGACTATCCGCTGGTCGTGGCCTGCATGGATTTCAAGTTTATCGGCGGCAGCATGGGCTCCGTCGTCGGCGAGAAGATCGCCCGCTCGATCGATTTCTGCCTGGAGCACAACGTGCCCCTTATGATCATCTCCCGCTCCGGCGGAGCACGCATGATGGAATCTGCGTTCTCCCTCATGCAGATGGCCAAGACGTCCGCCAAACTCGCCCAGTTGGCCGCCGCGAAGATCCCGTATCTCTCCCTGATGACGGATCCGACGACCGGCGGCGTGACGGCGAGCTATGCCATGCTCGGCGACTTCAACCTGGCCGAACCCGGCGCGTTGATCGGTTTTGCCGGTCCGCGGGTCATCCGGGAGACGATCAAGAAGGACTTGCCGGAAGGCTTCCAGACGGCCGAGTTCCTGCT
>CAYMLN010000576.1:0-2172 GCA_964391045.1 uncultured Saprospiraceae bacterium | reverse complement strand
AGTGTCTGGAAATCAACTGTAAAGAACTCGTTTTCCTGGCGGATGGTCTCGTTTTGTCCCGTGTCGGCCGTCGAAAACGATCCATAGGCCCTGCTGAGGGTGGCGGAATCCGGCTTCGCGGTCTCCTTGTCCTGCAGGATCCGGGCCGCTGCGAGGGAGTCGGCGAGGGCCTGGGCCATGTTGAGGCTGTCCTGCCGGGCCTTCATGGCCGCCACCTGCTCCTTCGAGGGCGAGTTGAGGAAAGTCCAGGCGATGAGAAGGGCGAAAATGAGGCCGAAGCCAATGATCTGGTTGCGATCCATGGAGCGTTATTCCGGGATGATGGACAAGCCGCAAAGGTAGAACCTTGGCGGGAAGCGGCAAGACGGGGTCAATAATCTTCGCCGACGAGGACGAGCATCGGGACGCTGACGTGGAATTTATCGGCGAATGTCTTCGTCGGCCCGAGCGTGCGCTCCAGGAAACCCCGTTTCCGGCGGATGGCGATGACGAGGTCGGCCCGGTGCTGGGACAGGTACTCGTTAATGCTCTCGTTGAAGTTGTCGTTGCCGTACCGGGTAATGTCGTGGATGACCTGCAGGATGCTGAACGACTGCTCCGGCACCGGATCGGGATGCTCCCCGATGTGCAGTAACTGGATGTGGGGCTTGAACAGTTCCTTGATGGCCATCACGGGCTCGAGCGTGCCCAGGTACCGCACGGTCGTGTTCTTGACCGTGAACACCACGCGGTCGATCCGCTGGTATTTGTAGCGCGGGGGGATGAAGAGCACGGGGATGTCGGTCGTCTTGACCATGGCGCCCGCCGTCGAGCCGAGGTAGGTATCCGGGCTTTCGTGCCGCCCCTGGCAGCCCATGACAACGAAGTCGGCCCGGGTCTCGTCGACCAGCGGCCGGAGGAAGTCGATCACGTCACCCTGCACGATCCGGACCTGGATCGGGACGTCCGGCAGGAGCGCGCGCAGGGCCTCGGCCTGGCGGTTCATCCATTCTTCCGCATTTTCCTCTTTGCGGCCGATTCCGGTGAGGTTGGCCGCCTTTTCCAATAGGCTGTACCCGTGGATCATGGTGAGCCCGATCCCGGCCTCATGGGCCAGGTGCGCGGCGTAGACAAGGGCATCCCTCGAGTTCTCTGACAGATCTACCGGGACGATGATGTGGTGCATGGCGAAAGTATGGTCAACGGGCCTAAAGCTAACGAATCCTAACTCAAACGTCCCCGATGCGGGTTCCCGCGGGGATGATGACGGATTTCTTGAGGACCACGATGCCATCCACGATCGAATAGAGGTCGGTCTCCGTGTCGGCAAGGTTCGATCCGCCCTTGATGACGACATTATTCCCGATCCGGCAGTTCATGTCGAGGATCGCGTTCTCGATATGGCAGTCCTCGCCGATCCCCATGGGGATGATCTTTTGCGAAAGCACGTCCTCCAGGTTCTCGAAGCTGTCCATCCCCATCATGATGACCTTGCGCACGACCGTACCACGGCCGATCCGCGACCGGATGCCGATGACGGACTGACTGATCTCCTTGGCGTTGATGATGCACCCGTCCCCGACGATGACATGCGTGCACAGGGTGCCGAGCAGCTTGGTCGGGGAAAGCATGCGTGACCGGGTATAGACGGGGTTCTTGGCGTCATACAGGTTGAACCGGGGCAGCGGCATGGCCAGTTCGAGGTTAGCCTCGAAAAACGACCGGATTGTCCCGATGTCCGTCCAATACCCGTCGTAAGCATAACTGCTGACCTTGTAGCCGTTGTCGATGGCGAAGGGGATGATGCCTTTCCCGAAATCGACTTCGGTGGGCTTCTGGCTGATCAATTGCCGGAGGGTCTCCCGCTTGAAGGCGTAGATGCCCATGGAGGCGAGGAAATGCTTCGATTCCGACGCATATTTCTCGGGGACGTCCGATTTCCAGTCCTCGAGGATCTCGGTCGACGGTTTTTCGATGAATTTCTCGATGGCCTGGTCCTGGTTGACCTTCATGATGCCGAACCCGGTGGCCTCCTCGGCGACGACCGGAATCGTGGCGATCGTGAGTTCGGCGTCGCTGTCGATGTGCTGCTTAAGGAACGCGCGCAGGTCCATCTGGTAGAGCTGGTCGCCGGACAGGATGAGTACGTACTTGTGGTCGAAGTCATCGAGCCGGGGCATGACCTGGCGCACG
>CAYMLN010000575.1:0-2184 GCA_964391045.1 uncultured Saprospiraceae bacterium | reverse complement strand
CCCGTCTCCGTCTTGTTGACCGGCACGATGCCGAAGGATTCCTTGTGCCGCTCCGTGATCTGCCCGACGCCGAAGTGCCGGCAGGCCATCTGGAAGGAATGACAGATGAAGAACACGTATTTCTTGTCCTCGCGGTACTGGTTGTGCTGCCAGATGTCGTCCAGGAGCTCGTAATACGCCTTGTCCCAGCGGCCGTCGGCTTCGAGCGGATCGCCCGGCCCGCCGGAGGAAATGTAGATGTCGAAGTCCAGGCCCGGCACCTCATGCTTGTGCCGGACGTCGAAGACCTCATACCCGATCTCGGGAAAGCGCCCGGCGATCCGCCGGATGCTGTCGATGCCCATGTTCTCCTCGTTGTTGTTCATGTCGAGGATGGCCATGCGGACAGGACGATGCTGATGCATAATGAAGCTTAAAGTCAAACAATACGCCGGTTCTGGAGGGCTCGCCGGTTATTTCGGCATTTTCCCCTCGACGGCATGCTGGATAAACGTACCCCAGGTTAAATGGTTCTTGTTGGCCTTGTGGCTGAGCGCGAGCTCGATGGCCATCTCGGCCGCGTTCTCGACCACCCACTCGAAGTTTTCCTCGCCCACGCTGTTAACGTCAGCGTCCGGCGCCGCGTTGCAGAAGTCGATGGCATAGGGAACGCCGTCGCGCACGGCGAACTCGACCGTGTTGAACTGGTAGCCGAGCGCGTGGTTGATCTTGAGCACGAGCTTGTGCATTTCCTTCATCAGCTTCGGATCGTCGATCGCGGGCTGCGGGATATAACGCAGGTGATGCGGGTTGCGCGGCTCATACGGCATGATGCGCACGCGATCACCGCCGAGGTAGTAGCAGCGGAAGTAGGCTTCAAAGTCGATGTTCTCCTGCAGCAGCATGACGAGCTGGCCCGTCTCCGCAAACTTGGCGAAGAGGTCCTCGAAGCTGGTCACCTTGTAGACGCTCTTCCAGCCGCCGCCCGCGTGGGGCTTCATGTACAGCGGGAAGCCGCCGAGGTAGTCGACCATGGCCTGCCAGTCGAGCGGGAACTTCATGTTGCGGAACGACATCTCCGACGTGTCGTCGGGGCGGGCGTAGGACGGCAACAGGACCGTCTTCGGCACGGGCACCTTGACCTTGGTGGCCAGGCAGTTGTTGAAGAACTTCTCGTCGGCGCTCCACCAGAACGGGTTGTTGATGACGGCCGTGCCGTTGAGGGCGGCGTTCTTCAGGTACGCCCGGTAGAAGGGCACGTCCTGGCTGATGCGGTCGATGATCACGGCATAGTCCGTAGGTTCGCCTTGCATGAGTTCTTCCACCTTGACGAACTCGGCCATGACGCCTTTCACGTTCTTGCTGTTGACGCGCTCGACGAAGGCGGGCGGGAAGGTGGTTTCTTTACCGAAGAGAATGCCGATCTTTTTCATGTTGGGTTGGGTTGGCGGATTGTTCGATTAGCCGATGTAAGATAATGCACGGCCGCGTCCGGGCAAGGCCCGACGGTCCGTCATGTATCCAGACTTTTCCAATGAAGGGGGATCAGAGCTTGACGACGCTGTTCTGCTCGGCGGCGACGCCGCTGTGGACGAGCGCATCCGGCGCGTCGTCGTTGATCCAGGTCGTGCCGTCGACCAGGTAGCGGAACTGGTACTCCTTCCCGCAGTCGAGCTCGACCGTCTTCGTGAATGCCCCGTCCTTCGTCTTGCGCAGGCTGTAGTCGGCCGGGTTCCAGTCGTTGAAATCACCGAGCAACGCCACCTCTTTCCCGCCCTGGGCCAGTTCCGCGCCGACCGTAAAGGTGACCTTGCACGTCGGCCGCGATTTGAGAAACTGTTTCTTCAGGCTCATAATGATCTGTAAAACACGCTGTTATCCGAAGCGGAGCGCGCATTTCGGGGGCAAAGGTACGGAAAACGGGGCAAACCGACCCTATTGCGGTGTAAATGACTTGAAAATCCGGGGATTACATATCACGACCCCAGCAATTCGCGCTTCTGGGACTCGAAGTCTTCCCGGGTGATGACCCCGCGCTCGAGGAGCTCCCCGAGGTCGGCGATCTTGTCCAGCACGGTGGTATCGTAGTAGCTCTTCGTCTCCAGGAGGTCCTGCTTGGGCGCCTCGATCATCGTCGGCACGCGGTAGCCGTTCTGGACGAAACTCTCGAACTCCGGCTGGCTGCGCAACCAGGCCATGGCCTCG
>CAYMLN010000574.1:0-2184 GCA_964391045.1 uncultured Saprospiraceae bacterium | reverse complement strand
CCTTCGCGGGCCATGGCGTAATTGGGCCGTGCGCTGCCGTACAGGGTCGCATGCGTGCAGCCCAGCGTCGTCAGGAAGATCAGCACGGACATGAAGACCACGCCTTTCTCCCCCCAGAAAACGCGCACCGCATCGACCGCGGCGATCTGGTTGCCGGCGGCATGGATGCCCTTGAGGTCGTCGACCGATAGGAGGGACAGGTAAGTGGTGTTGACCAGCAGGTAGATCGCGATCACGACCAGCGAGCCGATCACGATGCCGCGGGGCAGGTTGCGATTCGCATCCGCGACCTCTCCACCCATATATCCGGCAGTGGCCCACCCCTGGTAGGCCCAGAACGCGGCGAGCATGGCGGTAAACATCGTGGAGATGTTGACCGTATGGTTGGCATCCAGGGTGAAGTCGAGTGCCTGGGATACATCGGCCTGCGGGCTCGAAAGACCGAAGATGATGATCGCGCCGATGCCGACATAGACCGTCCAGAGGATCGCGTTGCTCAGCCAGACCCCGGTCTTCACGGTGAAGGTATTGTACCAGGTCAGGATGACGATAACCGCAACGGCGAACAGCTTCGTGCTGAGATCCGCGAAGGGATGAAAGACGCCGAGGATCGAGACATCCGCGAGATTTTCAAACAGCGGCGGCAGGGGCACCAAGGCCTGGAAGGACTGGGCCACCACGTAGGCCAGGGATGATGCGGATGCGGTCTGTGCGACGATGAACAGGGTCCAGCCGAACATGAACGCCAGGAACCGGTTGTAGATCTTCTTGTAGTAGGCGTAATCGCCACCGGTATCGGCGAGCATGCCGGCGACCTCGGCCGTACTCAGCGCGCCAAAGAGGGTGATGATGCCGCCGAGCAACCAGGCGACGAGCACCCAGCCCGACGATCCCAGTTGGTCGGCCATCGGGGCAACTTTCTTGTAGACCCCGGAGCCGAGGATGTTGGCGATGGTGACGACGATGACATACCCCAGGCCGAGGGCCCGGACCAGGTGGGCCGAGGACGAGTTGGTCGAAGACATAAGCGGTGTACCGAAGGATGGGTGAAACCTACGGCCGGTAAAAGTAAAATAATCGGCGCCGGGTCTAGTGCTTGTGCCGGCGCTTTTTGGTCATCCCGCCGATAGTATCCTTGAGGCCGCTCATGATGATGAAGGCCTCGGGATCGATCCGCTGGACGGATGCACGCATGCGGTTGACTTCAAGCCGCGTGACTACGGTGTAGATGATGTTGACGTTTTCCTTCAGGTGTCCGCGCTTGCCGTAGCCGCGCTCCCCCCGGTAGACGGTCAGGCCCTGGTGCAGGTCTTGCGTGATCATGTCCCGGATGGCGTCCGATTTGGTCGAGATGATGGTCACGCCCGTGTACTCCTCGATACCCTCGAGGATGAAGTCGACCGTCTTGCTCGCGGCCAGGTAGGTCAGCATGGCATAGAGGGCGGTCTCCACCGACAATAAATACGCGGCAAAGGCAAAGATGATCACGTTGACGATCATGATCACGTCCCCGATCGAAATGCCGAACCGGCGGCTGAGGAAGATCGCGAGGATCTCCGTCCCGTCGATGACGGCGCCGCCCCGTACGGCAAGTCCGATCCCCGTCCCCAGGAAAAAGCCGCCGAACACCGAGATCAGGAGCTTGTCCTCGGTCACTTCGGGATAGGGAAGGAAGGCCACGCAGGCCGCCAGGCCGACGATCGTGACGATCGCCTTGATCGCGAATTCCCCGCCGATGACGCGGTAGCCCATGAAGATAAAGGGCAGGTTGACCACGATAAGCAACAGGGCCAGCGGAATGCCGAGGAGGTTGTTGATCAGCAGGGATATACCCGTTGCACCGCCGTCGAGGAATCCATTCGGCAACAGGAAGCCTTTCAAGCCGAAGCCGGCGGAGATGATGCCGACCGCGATCAGGAGCACGTCGATGATCCAGCCCTTGAGGATCAGGCGAAGCATGTAGACACCCTTCGCCCGGACATACCGGGAATAGGTCAGGGGCTGGGTGGGCATCAGGCGCGCCACGCCCGGCAAGGCCTTGCGTTCGATCCAGCGCTGCCAGCCTGGATACCTGTTTGTATGTCGGTTATGCGGTCCCATTCGGTCAGTCGCACCTAGCGCGCCGTCGTCCGGCCGGCGCCGGCCGGGTCACGCGCGGTCCTGCCTGCGCTGCCGGAGACGGGC
>CAYMLN010000573.1:0-2192 GCA_964391045.1 uncultured Saprospiraceae bacterium | reverse complement strand
GATGATGCACTTGGCCGAAGGGCCGAGGCGCGTGAGGAACATCTTGATCTGCCCGACCGTGGCGTTCTGCGCCTCGTCAAGGATGATGAAGGCGTTGTCCAGCGTCCGGCCGCGCATGTAGGCCAGCGGCGCGACCTCGATGATCCGGTTCTGCATGAAGTAATTCAGCTTGTCGACCTGGATCATGTCGTCGAGGGCGTCGTAGAGCGGACGCAGGTATGGGTCGATCTTCTCCTTGAGATCGCCGGGCAGGAAGCCGAGATTTTCGCCGGCCTCGACGGCCGGGCGGGTGAGGATGATCTTCTTGACGAGCGAGTTCTTGAGTGCGCGCACCGCGAGGGCGACCGCGGTATACGTCTTCCCGGTCCCCGCGGGACCGACGGCGAAGACAACATCACTGGTGTCGCAGGCGCGGACGAGCTTCTTCTGGTTGCGCGTCTTCGCCTTGATGGGCTTGCCGGAGCGGCCGTAGAGGATCACATGGTCCCCCTCCGGGCTGGCTTCCTGGGGCTCGAACGAATGCGTGCCCGCCAGCAGCTCCTCGATCGTCTCGATGGGGAGCGTGCGCTTCTCCTTCAGGATGCGCATCATCATCTCGAACTTGTCCTTGGCGCCCTGCGTATCCTTCTTTTGACCCGAAAACTTGATCTGGTTGCCGCGCCAGGTGACGACCACGTCCGGGAATGCCTTGCGGAAGAGGTTGAGTTTGCTGTTGTTTTGACCGAAAAGCTCCAGCGGATCGAGATCCTCGACGGTCAGGGTGACTTCGCTCAAAAGCTTGCTTTTTGGAAATGAAACGGAGTGTCCGATGGCAAAATGGTGTTTGGTACGACCGAATCTACGCCTTCCCGGCAGGACGGCTGCGGCCGTTTGGTTAAATTTACGATTTCTTGTAATATGTTCATCCGAAAGGAATCTTCTCCCGCATGATCAAGCGCATCGTCAAAATGAACATCCTCCCGGGCCGGGAAGTTGCTTTTCGCGAAATATTCGACACCGTCAAGCAGGCCATCCGGTCCCAGCCGGGTTGTCGTAGCCTGGAGCTCCTGCATCTCGAGGAAGACGGCCGGCCGAGCATCTGGACGATCAGCCTGTGGGATTCGGAACACGACCTGCAGCGTTACAGGCAATCTGAACTTTTCACCCAGACCTGGACCCGGGTCAAGCCGCTGTTTTCCGAGCGCAGCCAGGCCTGGTCCCTGACCCCGCTCGAGGAACTGCCATGATCACGATCCAGTCCCGTACCGGGGACATCCAAATCGGCGACATCGCCGCTGGCCTCGACCGACACCTCGATGCGCTTCGTCCATCCGGCGTCCTCGTCCTGGCCGACGAGAACACCGCCCGGCATTGCCTGCCCCGGCTCGGCCCGGCCTTCCATGGCTTTCCGATCTGCGTGCTGCCCCCCGGGGAATCGTATAAGACGCTCGACAGTTGCCAGCGGGTGTGGGCAGCAATGGTCGCGCACAAGTTGGACCGGCAGAGCGTCCTGGTCAACCTGGGCGGCGGCATGATCACGGACCTGGGTGGTTTTGCTGCTGCCTGCTACCAACGCGGGATCCGGTTCGTACACCTGCCGACCTCGCTGCTCAGCATGGCGGATGCGGCCATCGGCGGGAAGACCGGCGTGGACTTCATGGGCTTCAAGAACTACCTCGGGGTGTTCCGGGCCCCGGCCTGGACGTGGATCGATCCGGGCTTCCTGCGGACCCTGCCGGAGCATGAGCTGCGCGACGGGATGGCCGAGGTCGTCAAGCATGCCATCATCGGCAGTCCTGTCTTGTGGAATCGTCTTTCCGGACCGGCCGAGATCGCCGATGCGGAATGGCCCGGCCTGCTCGCCGAAAATGTCCGGGTCAAGGCTGGCGTCGTCGACGCAGATCCCGAAGAGCGCGGCCTGCGAAAGCTCCTGAACTTCGGCCACACGATCGGCCACGCCCTGGAGAGCCAGGCGCTGGGGACCGACGCGCCGCTCTCGCACGGGGAGGCCGTCACGCTGGGCATGCTGGCCGAGGCGCAGATCGCCTGGTCGCACGGCCTGCTGTCCGAACCGGATTTTGTCGCCATCACCGAATTAATCGACCGCCGCCTGTCCCCTGTCCGCAACGGAATCCCGACCTTTGCGACCCTGGTATCCTGGTTGCAGGGGGACAAGAAGAAACAAGCCGGGCGCGTGGGCTACAGCCTGCCGG
>CAYMLN010000572.1:0-2197 GCA_964391045.1 uncultured Saprospiraceae bacterium | reverse complement strand
GGACGCCAAAAATAACTAAAAATTGGATTTTCAACCCCTTAGCCCATTTTGAGGGGCTATCCGCCGTTTGCCTGGTGTTGGATGGCGAAGCGGACGAGGGCCGGGGTGCTTGCGATGTTGAGCTTCCGCATGATGTTCTTCCGGTGGGCCAGAACCGTCTGCCGGCTGATGTATAGCCGCTCGGCGATCTCGGCGTTGCCCTTGGCCTGGGCGATGAGGCTGAGGATCTCCGTTTCCCGCCGTGTCAGGTTGTACCGGGACACGAACCCTTCATCGAAGGCCGGGTCCGTGTGCACGTCCTCCCGCTCTTCCCGGGGATAAAGCTGGAGATCGCGGCTCATGTAGCTCATCCCTTGGCTGACGAGCCGGATGGCCTCGGTCAGTTCGTCGAGCGAACTCGACTTGAGCACGAATCCGTTGACGCCATGCTCCTGGATACATTCCCGGACGATCTTGGGATCGCGGTATTGCGTGAGGACGATGATGGCGAGGTCCGGGAAGCCTTGCCGGAGAACCGGCAGTGCCTCCAGCCCGCTCATGACCGGCATGTTGAGGTCCAGCAGCACGAGGTCCGCCTCGACTTCCTTGAGCAGCCCGAGCAAATGCTCTCCGTTGGCCGCAAGCCCTGTTATCCTGACGGGGAAGTCCGCCGTGCCGGCGAGGGCGATCGCCAGCGCTTCGGCGAATACGGCATGGTCGTCGGCGATGACCAGACGCATGGCGGCTGCAGGAATATCCGATGACATGGGCGTGTCCATGAAAAATCGCAAGTCGAATGCAAGGGAGGGAGCCCAAAGGTAGTCAACGCCCAATTGGCAATCAAATATCTTTGCTGCGCATGACGGCCTCGCATCCTTTTCATGCAATGACCGGCTGGTTATTGCGCTGTGTCCTTCGGTACAGGACGGAGACCGTCCGGGGAAACCTGGCCCGGGCCTTTCCGGACCTGCCCGATGCGGAGCGCCATCGCCTCATGCGCCGCGTCTATGCGCACCTTGCGCGCGTCATCTTCGAGACCCTCGCGGACCCCGCAAAGGCGGGGCTCGATCGTCGGATCGCCTATACGCCCTCACCGGAGATGGACAATTGGGTCGCGGAGGGGCAGAGCGTTGTCGCCGTGATGGGGCACGTAGGCAATTGGGAATGGACCGGGGCCTACATCGGCAACATTTTCCCGGATCATTTTTGCGCCTTGTACCGCCGCATCAAGAATCCGTGGCTCAACCGGATGCAGTATGCGCGCCGGAGCAAGCACGCCCGTTACCTCCTCGAAAGCCGGCAGACCACGGATCTGCTTCGCCTCCTGAAATCAAAGCCTGTCGTCCTGCTGCTCATCGCCGACCAAAACCCGGGCTCGGACCAGGGGCTGGCCTGGGTGCCCTTTTTCAACGGCCCCACCGCCTTCACGACGGGCCCGGAGAATATCGCGATGCGCTACAAGACACCCGTCGTGTACCTCCACTCCCTGCCCCTGCCCGATGGCCGGTACTCCTTCCGCTGGGAAACGATCTGGGATGGGCGATCGCCTGTCATGCCGGGCGATATCACCCGCCGGTACGCGGCGCGACTGGAGGCCAACATCCGCGAGGCGCCTCATGCCTGGCTGTGGACGCACCGTCGGTGGAAACGGACGCCCCCGCCCGATACCGGGAAGGCCTGAACGCCCGGGGCTCCCGCTTCGTTTTGTTATTTTCGCCCCCGACTCTTCACTCGCGCATTGCATGGCCGTTTCCGCTGACCCCTCCTGGTGGGGATTTCTCAAGACGAAGGATTTCCGCAAGACGCTGCTGGCCGTCGCGATCTTCTTCATGATCTGCGCCATGGCGGCGTTCCTCTGGCTGCGGCTCTACACGCATCACGGCCAGGCCCTCATCATGCCCGACCTCACCGGCCTTTCGTGGGCCGATGCCGAGAAACTGGTAAAGCGGGAACGCTTCCGCATCAGCATCCAGGATTCGCTGCACATCCTCGGCCGGCCCGGGGGCGAGATCCTCAAGCAACACCCGGCGCCCGGCTCGACCGTCAAGCAGGGGCGGATGATCTATGTCACGACGACCAAGTACAGCGCCGACAAGATCTCCTCCAGCCGGCTGCCGGAGATGTACGGGAAAAGTTTCGTCCGGAAGAAACGCGAACTGGCGGATCATTTCGAGATCACGCTGCGCGAGGTGGAAAAGCGTTTCGATCCGGGCGAGCC
>CAYMLN010000571.1:0-2198 GCA_964391045.1 uncultured Saprospiraceae bacterium | reverse complement strand
CTCGAGGAGGAGGCTGTACCGGTCGTACTGCATCATGTTGACGAGTTCCTTGTATCTGATCGGGTCTTCCGGCCGCATTTCCATCGTCGCCATGTCCGGCAGTCCGTCATTGTTGATGTCGGCGATGTCGCACCCCATGCTGTGCAGGCTCGTGTGTCGCAGGTACTCGAAGATCCGGTCGGTGAACGTCCCGTCGCGGTTGTTGATATAGAGGTAATCCGGCTCGACGTAGTCGTTGGCGACATAGACGTCGGGCCAACCATCCTCGTTGAAGTCAGCGACCGTCGCGCTCAGGCTGTATGCCGAACTCACCATGCCGGCGCGCGCGGTCACGTCGGTAAAGCGCCCCTTGTCATTGCGATACAGCCTGTTCGATTCGTGCGGGGTCTCCGGCGCGGTGAGCCGTACCGTAGTGCCATCCGGTTGTTGCTGGAGCCTGAGTTTATTGGCCTGCTGCGCGCCAAGTTTATGGTTGATCAGCAGGAGGTCCAGGTCGCCGTCCCGGTCGTAGTCAAAGAAGCAACTGTGATTGGTGTTCCCCTCGTCCGCGATGCCGAGGGCTTCGTTCATTTCCTTGAACACGGGTACGGCGATCCCGTCCCGCGTCTCGTTGCCCATGTTGATGTAGCA
Organism: uncultured Saprospiraceae bacterium; assembly: GCA_964391045.1. Taxonomy (GTDB): domain Bacteria; phylum Bacteroidota; class Bacteroidia; order Chitinophagales; family Saprospiraceae; genus Opimibacter. Next base: position 1,568 of record CAYMLN010000571.1, on the reverse strand, counting down.
GTAGTCGGTCTTCAGGCTGGCGTCCTTGAGGGATGTCCGGCACGCGTAGATGTCGAGGCGGCCATCCCCATTGATGTCGGCCATCGCCACGCCGGTCTTGAACCCCTCCGTGGCGCCGACCCCGGCGAGCTCGGTCACGTCCCTGAACTTGAAATCGCCGAGGTTGAGGTAAAGCCGGTTGGGCTTGAGCGAAGCGGAAAAGTACAGGTCCGGGAGTCCGTCTCCGTTGACGTCCCCGGCGGCGACGCCGCCGCCGTTGTACATGTACTCGAAGTTGAAGTTGTTATAGACGTAATCCTCTCGGATATCGTTGGAGAAATCGATCCCGGTGGCTTCCGGCGGTAAAAGGGTAAAGCGGGCCGACACCGGCAGGCCGGCGGCCTCGTCACCGGTGATGTCCGCCGCGGTGTCCGGCTGTTGGCGACATGCGGCAACCAGGGCGGCGGTGGCCAGCAAGGCAAGGAAATGGCGCTTCAGAAGGAGCATGAGTGGCAGGCGTTTTTAACCGGGGCAAAGATAGCCGACCGGGGCCGCCTGCCGGCCACTTCCGGGCAATACGCGATATTTGCGCCGGTCCGCACCAGCAGCGATGTGCGCCGTTTCCGCCGGACCACCCACAGCATCATGAATTTGAACCTGGACAAGGACATCATCTTTTTCGATATCGAATCCACCGGCCTCAACATCGTCCGCGACCGGATCATCCAGCTGGCCATGGTCCGTCATCATGCCGATGGCCGCCCGCCGGAAGAACGCACCTACCTGATCCATCCGGGAATGCCGATCCCGGCCGAAGCTTCGGCCGTACATAAGATCACCGACGCCGATGTCGACGGCCAACTCCGTTTCGCCGCCGTAGCGAAAGAGATCCTTGATTTTATCGGGGATGCGGACCTGGCCGGATACAACTCGAACCGGTTCGACATCCCGCTGCTCATGGAAGAGTTTGCCCGCGCGGGCTACGCATTTGATGTGGATCATCGGCGAACGATCGACGTGCAGCGCATCTTTTACCGGATGGAGCCCCGCACCCTGGCCGCGGCATACCAGTTCTATTGCCAGAAGCCGCTCACCCAGGCCCATGACGCCCTCGCCGACGTCAAGGCGACCATCGAGGTGCTCGACGGCCAGCTTGACCGGTATGCCGACGCCGACCTCGTGCCCGAAGAAGGGGAGACCCTGCATCGTCCGGTTCGTCCCGACGTGCAGTGCCTGCATGATTTTACTACAGATCCCCAAAGCATCGACGCGACCAACCGGCTCAAGCTGGATCACAATGGGACCATCGTGTTCAATTTCGGGAAACATGCGGGCCGTCCCGTGGCGGACGTCTTCCGGTCGGAGCCCCAATATTTCCAGTGGATGATGGCCAAGGAGTTTTCCCAGCAGGTCAAGCGGATCATCTCGGATATCGCAGCCCAGCTCCAGCATGAGAAGTAACCGGTGGCTTGCCGGTCCGGTGGCCATTGGCCTGGCCTTCGCATCCGCCCTGGCGCCCGGCTGTATCTCCCGGGCCGAGGGTTGTCTGGACCCCGGCGCATCCAACTATGACCTGGAAGCCGAGCGGT
>CAYMLN010000570.1:0-2201 GCA_964391045.1 uncultured Saprospiraceae bacterium | reverse complement strand
CTCGAATCCACCGCATTCCAATCCGCACATCATGGCTCACGACTATACCTTCGCCAAGAAGATCGCCTTCAAGACCATCATTATCCTGGCCATCGTCACGGTGGCCGAGGTCCTCATCGCCCTCACCGGCAAGGGCTATATCATCGAAGGGTATCATGCCCCCAAGCTCCTGATGAACACCCTGATGATCGGGCTCAGCCTCTACAAGGCCTACCTCATCGTCTTCGAGTTCATGCACATGAAGTACGAGGCCAAGGGGCTCATGCTGAGCGTCCTGTTGCCGACCGTGCTGCTCATCTGGGCCATCATCGCCTTCCTGTACGAGGGGACGAAGTGGAAGGGCAACCGTCAGACCATCGAGAATCGCAACAAGATCGAGTTGGTCCAGCCGGGCCAATGATCCTTCGCCGGCCATATGCCGGCCGCACGTGCGAACCTCCCCGGCACTTCTGTTGTTCGTAGCGTAAAGGGACATCCAGTCCGTCGACCATGAAGCGAAAGTTCCTCGTTACGATCGTCCTCCTGCTGCTGTTGTTGCCTTTCGTATCGTGGTATTACCTGCGGTCGGGCCTGCAATGGCGCAAGGCCGCGCAGGACGTGATGTCCGGCACGACCCCGTTTCCCGACATCGCGCTCGTGGATCGCGACGGCAAGACCTGGCCCACCGAGACCTTGAGCGACCGCGTCAGCCTGGTGACGTTCGCCCCCTGCTCGCCGGACACGGCCTGGGACAATCTGGTGGCGCTCCTCTACGACCAGTTCAAGGACACGGGTAAAGCCGATTTTATCCTTCTCGATTCGTGCGCCGCGCAGGCGACAGTGACCAACGCGGACGGGAAAGGGACCTATTGGATCGATTGTGGTGCGTCCGGCGCGCTTTGCACCCAACTCGCCGCCGAGTGGCCCGCCAACAAGGCGTTTGCCCTGGTCGACAAGCACCGCGTGATCCGCGCGTATTATCCTGCGGGAACGAATGAGGAAAAGCGTGTTCTTCTCGAACACATGGCCCTGCTCCTCCCGCGCGAACGCTCGGAGAAGGTGGAGTTGAAAAGGGGACAACAACAATAATCCAGCCGCATGGACCACGCAGACCGGATCAAGCGACTCGATACCCTGGCCTGGGCCGTCACCCTGGTGGTCTGGATCCTGGTGGGCCTGATGCGTCGCGTCAAGATCCCCGTCGACGCTGACCTTGGATTCCTTGCAGGTTTCAATGTGGCGTGCAACACGGGTGTTGCGATCGCACTGCTGGTCGCGCTCTATTTCATTCGTCGAAAGGAAGTCGAAAACCATCGGCGATCCATTTATGCAGCCATGATCCTGTCGGCGGGCTTCCTCCTGTCCTATGTCGCGTATCATTTCACACAGGAAGAGATTCCCTACTGTGGCGAGGGCGCGATGCGGACGGTCTACTACATTATCCTGGCCAGTCATATCCTGCTGGCAGGCCTGAGCCTGCCCTTCATCCTGAAGACCTTCATTCGCGGCTATGTCGGCGATGTGGCCCGTCACCGCCGCATGGCGAAATGGGTCTATCCGGTCTGGCTCTACGTGGCCATTACCGGCCCGGTCGTCTATTTTCTCCTGTTGCCCTGTCGGGGATAACGTCAACAATCCTTACATTCGCAAAATGAAACGGATCCTTCGCTACGGTTTGTTCATCCTCGTCATCGGCCTCGCGGCCGGCACGTCGGAAGTGCAGGCGCAGTGTCCGATGTGCAAGATGTCGGCCGAGTCCAACCTGAAGAACGGCGGGACCGCCGGTCGCGGGCTCAACAAGGGCATCCTCTACATGCTCGCGCTGCCGTACACATTGGTCGGCACCATCGGGTACATTTGGTGGCGCAACCACAGGCGCAAGGAAGAGGAGGAAGTCGATATCCTCCCGTATTCGACCGAAGAATAAACGCATAGAACGCACCGTCCGGTGCGTTTCTTTTTACCGGACGTCGTTCAGTCAGTCGCCGTGTCGCTTGATCAGCCAGACGATCAGCGCGGCCGATCCCCCGACGAACCCCAGGATCCACAGGATGCTCAGGAAGACCGAGGATAGTGCGCCGCCGGAAACGATGAGCAGCACGATGCCCAGACCCCATCCAATCGCCCAGAGCCAGAACCACTTGTCCGTGTCGTCGCTTAAGCCCCGGATGCGCGCCGGCGGCTTGGCCGCGATTTTCTCCAGGCGCTTTTCGATGCGCAAC
>CAYMLN010000569.1:0-2202 GCA_964391045.1 uncultured Saprospiraceae bacterium | reverse complement strand
TCCGCGACGGCGACGATGCCTGCGACTACCGCACGTATATGGGCGGCGGCGCGTTCGACTTCATTTGGGTGCATCCTCCGTACTGGCGGATGAAGAAGTACACGGACTCTCCGCGGGATCTCTCCAACGCCCCGACCCTCGATGATTTCCTGGAACGCTATCAGGAATTCATCGGGCACTGCTGCGACGTTCTCAGCGACAAGGGACATCTCGCGATCCTCATGGGCGACTACGAGGACCGAGAGGCGGGATATATGCCGCTGGTCTATCACACGCAGCGTCTCTGCTTCGAAGCGGGACTCAAGCAGCCCTGCACGCAGATCGTTCGATTCTCGCACGGGGCGAGCAGCTCGAAGAAAGTCTACAAGAGCAGCTTCATTCCGGGACTGCATGACGTCTGCACCATCGTTCAAAAGCCCGGGCCGCTCTCCGTCTGCGTCTACTGCGGCAAACCCGAAACCGAGGATCGGCGGCTGAACCACGGTGCCGTCTACGACAAGCCGGACGACGCGAAGCCGATGTACAAGGACTGGTGTTACTGCGACGAGTGCGCGGGGAATACCAAGTTCGAACACTCTTATTTCGCCTTCTGCGTACAGTGCGAACGCGAGTTCGAGGATTACGATCCGTCACGCATGGCCGAGGACGAGCGCGGATGGACCGTCTGCCTGCGATGCCTGAAGGCTTCCGCGCCGAGCGCCTGACTATTTCCTTCCCCAACTTTTTGTGCATTTCCAAGTATTCGTCATGATTCCCAACACACACAACGTCGAGGTCTCCGTGATGCGCGCGCTCGCGCCGTTCAACGAGCATCTGGAGGTGGAACCGTATCGCGTCCATCTCGACCGCGGCGACATCGCGCGCATGAAGGCGCATTTCTCCATTCCCTCCGCCGACGCGGACACGCTCGCGACGTTGATGCGCGCGTGGACGGGGCAGGAGGGGGGCGTCGATGAAACCGGCCTGTATCGCGTCTCGACCTTCAATCCGGACGGCCGCTACGACTGGTACGAGATCGGCGGACGATGGGACGGCTCCGTTCCCGGCTCCGTCGGGAACGTCATCCGCTCGGAATCGCTCGCGCTCCTGCCGTCCCTGCAGGCGCATCTGCCATACGCCCTCGTCACGCCCGACGGCGAATGGATCGAACACGAGCAGTTCCCGTTCGTGAAGTCATCGAATGAGAACGCGGAGGATTCGCAGTGGCTCGCGCAGGTCTCCAACATCCTGCGGCGCTGGCCGGACCATCTCGTCGTCTGCGTCGACGTTCACAGTTAACGCGCCTTGAACCCTTCGGTGCCGGAGTACCGGAGGGGGGCGCATATTCCGGGGGCCTCTTAGGGGCCCCCATCCTTGAAAGGACCGTCATGTTGCACGTGAAGCTATCCGACAAACCGTGTCTGTTTTGCTCGAAGAAGGAAACCACCGTCGAGGCGAAGTCGAAGGAGCAGAGCTTCCTCGGCGTATTGTGCCCCGACCATCTCATCGCGCTGCTCAAGAAATGGGAGAAGAAGGAGGCGGCCGAAACGCCGGCCCAAGCGAAGTGAACGAGGCCCGTACCATCCCTTGAACCCTTGCCTTACTAGGAGAATAGCTGTGCACGACCAACAAGCCGGAACGATTGCGGCGGCCCCCTTCGGCAAAAAATTGCTTTTGACCGTCCGGGAAGCCGCCCAGGCGCTTTCCATCTGCGAACGATCCCTCTGGACGCTGACCAACGAGGGGCTGCTGCGGCCCGTCCGCATCGGCCGTTCGGTGCGGTACGCGGTCACCGACCTGCAGGCTTACATCGACCGGTGCCGCGAGGCGCCGGACGCATGATCGGCATTCCTTTTCATCGTTAGCGAGGTATCGAAAGACATGGCAAGCATTACCAAAGAAGCCAACGGGCGGCGGACGGTGCAATTCATCGGCGTCGACGGGAAGCGACGCAGCCTCCGTTTGGGACGAACGACGCAACGGGCGGCGGATGCCGTGAAACTGCGCGTCGAGATGATCCTTTCGGCCCAGCATGCCGGGCACGCGGTGGATGACGAAACCGCCCGTTGGATGTCGAATCTCGACCAGACGATGAGCGACAAACTCGCGGCGGTGGGGCTCGCCGCCCGCCGCGAGTGCCTTACTTTGAAGGAGTTCCTCGACGACTACATCGACGGCCGCTCCGACATCAAGGATCGGACGACGCTGCGGCTCAGGGAGGCG
>CAYMLN010000568.1:1731-2205 GCA_964391045.1 uncultured Saprospiraceae bacterium | reverse complement strand
AACCTGACACGTGATCGAGCAGGTGGTCGTCGATGTTGTTCCGGTCGCTGATGTCAAACGACTTCAAGCCGTCGCGGCCCTCGCAGAGGTAGAGCGTCTTGCCGACGACGGACAACCCGTGCGGGTTGGTCATCGGATAGGAGCGGATCAACCGCGGATTCTCGAGGTTGGAGACGTCAATGACATCGAGCTGGTTGACGAAGCCCTGGCATTGGTTTCCGTCGCGCAACGTCACATAGGCGATATCCTCCGAAACAAACACAGGGTCGCAAGCTTGCGCATGGGCAAACGTGGACCGGTAAGCCGGGTTGGCGGGATCGCTGATGTCGTAGATGTACATGCCGGCATTCGATCCCACGAAGAGCGAACCGGCCATCGGGAACAATGTCTCGATGCCCCATTGGACAGCCACCTCGTTGCGCAGGACCGGTTGCGCCTGTTGAACGTCGAAGACCTTGATTTCCTGGCCGTCGA
>CAYMLN010000568.1:0-1721 GCA_964391045.1 uncultured Saprospiraceae bacterium | reverse complement strand
TGACCGGACGTGGCGGTAAAGCGGGCCATCGAGCCGCCGATGACCGTGCTGTTGATCGGGGCGCCCGAGCTGTTGCCGCTGACATCGGCCGTGGCAAACAGCACATCGCCCTCGAACCAGAAGCCCCTGCCCCAGTTGGAGTCATTGCAGTCGATCGTGCGGACCACATCGGTCGGAACGTACTCGACGAGATAGCCGTTGACCTCCGAGTAGCTGTAGAAGCTCTGGAAGACATCGTTGACCCGGCTCACCTCGACCGGTGCGAGCGGATTGCTGATGTCGATGCCGACGAGGTCGAGATAGCTGTCCACATACAGGATGTCCCCGTTGACCGCCATGTCGATGTTGCCCGGGATCTCGATGAAGCCCACCTTCAGTGGCGATTCCGGATTGCGGTTGTCGATGACGTGGATGCCGGTGTGCAACTCGTTGACGAGGAGGTAGCCCTTGTAGTAGAAGATCTTGCCCGGATTGTCCATCGTGCGGGCCTGGCCGTAGGCGACAGGCGCGCGCATCTCGTCGATGCGCTTGTAAACGGGTTGCCACTCGACATATGCTTCCGTGCGAACGCATGTATCGTCGGCACAACCGGTCAGCAGGATGGTTCCGGTTAACGCGAGGCCCAGCAAGGGCAGCAGCCATGATTTCATAATCCAGGTGTTTTTATCCCCATAGACCGCCAATCGGCGGCCGAGGGTTGGGTTATCGGTAAAATTACCGAACCGTGATCTCATCAATAAACGTCCAGGCGGCCTCCCCCGCTCCCACCGCACCGTCCGGAATGCGTTGCAACGGCCTCACGGACAGGCGGATGGCCTTGAGTTGGGCAGGTTCGAAGGCCAGGACGATATCTGCCCGGCCCGGAAGTCGCTCCGCGGCTGTCCAGCGGGCCAGCGGGCGGAAGGCCGTGCCGTCCGCACTTCCCTCGACGTCGATGGATTCCGGATCGTAGATCCAGGAACCGGGAGCGGACAACAGGCCAAGCATAAGGGTATCCACGGGGATAGACGCCGGCCACGTCAGCGTGAGGACGAAGGGCGTTCCGGCCCAGGCGCACCAGTCGGTACCATTGTGATAGCGTGTCCCGGTGAGCCCGTCGGCCAATGTCCGGATCCCGTTCGCGCCCGGATAGTAGGTGGATTGCGCCGGCACCGCTCCAATGGTCGCCATGGCGCTCGCACTCGGACGGTAATCGACCATTCCCGTTCGTGAATGTTCGGTCTTGTAAAAGAGCGGCCCGGATTCCCGAAGGAGGATCGTATCCCCCGACAACATGTTGCCCCACACCCCGGCCGTTGTGTCACGTGAATAGTAGACCGTTTGCCGCGGCAGCGGTGTCGCAATGATCACCTGAAGGCCGGAATCAGTGAGCGCACGTCGGGCCTCCGGCACGCGCAAGTGATCGGCATACTTGACGCCCATGCCATCGAGCCGGTCCCGATGCCGGTCGAGCCGCTGCGCGAATTCATCCCAGTCGCGACGCGCAGCCGGCGTCCACAGGACTTCGGCGAGGGCGATGGCGCGGGGATAGGCCATGTAATCCGCCTTGGCCGGGTCAGGGATATATTCCGCCCAGAGGTTGCCCTGGGCTCCGAGGATATGCACCGCTTCTTCGGCGGACAGTTCGGCAGGCACCGGGTTGAACGCATAGACGTGGCGCAGTGTATTGAAGCCGCCGATCGCGATCGGCTCGCCATCCGGCCCGGCCTGGTAATGATCGA
>CAYMLN010000567.1:0-2208 GCA_964391045.1 uncultured Saprospiraceae bacterium | reverse complement strand
GGGCGCTGCTGACCACGATGATCCGCCTGGGCTTGAGCCGCTTGGTGATCATGCGGATGATGGACTTGCGCAGCGTGGTGCCGCGGACGATCGAGTCGTCGAGGAGGACGAGCGTGTCGACATGGTGGCGGATGATCCCGTAGGTGACATCGTACACATAGGACATCATCTCGTGTCGGGAGTCGAGATTGGCGATGAATGTCCGCAGCTTCTCGTCCTTGTTGGCGAGCTTCTCGATGCGGGGTTGCCGGGCGAGCAGCGCCTCGATCTCGGCGGGCGTCATACGGCCGCCGGCCGCTGCGATCTGCTCCGCCTTGATCTTGTTGAAAGCCTCGTGGAGCCCCTCCATCATGCCGTAGAACGCGCCCTCTGCCGTGTTGGGTACGTAGGCGAATACCGTGTCATCGAAGTTGTAATCGACCGCCTCGAGGACCGGCTTGACAAGGTTGTGACCGAGTTTCTTGCGCTCGACATAGATGTCCTTGTCCGACCCGCGGCTGAAGTAGATCCGCTCGAAGGAGCAGGACTTGCGCTCGCGCGGTTCGATAAACGGCACGACGTCGTAAGTGCCTTTCTTGCGGATGATGAGGGCGTGTCCGGGTTCGAGCTCGGTGACATCCCGCGCACTCACGTCCAGCGTGGTCTGCAGGGCGGGACGCTCGGAGGCGGCCGCGACGATCTCGTCATCGGCATAGAAAAAACACGGCCGGATGCCGTTGGGGTCGCGGAAGATGAAGGCGTCGCCGTGTCCCATCATGCCGCCCATGACGTAGCCACCGTCAAACTTGCGGCAGGCATTGCGCAGGATGCGCTCGATGTCCATGTGGTCCATCGTCAGCGTCGTGATCTGCTCGTTATCGTAGCCGTCTTGCTTGAACCATTTGAAGAGCCGTTCGACCTCCGTGTCCTGGAAATGCCCGATCTTCTCAAGCACGGTCACCGTGTCCGATTGTTCCTTCGGGTACTGCCCGAGCTTGACCAGTTCCTGGAAAAGTTCGTCGACGTTGGTCAGGTTGAAATTCCCGGCCAGCACGAGGTTCCGCGTGATCCAGTTGTTGAGGCGGACAAAGGGGTGACAGGTCTCGATCGAGTTGTCGCCATGCGTGCCGTACCGGAGGTGACCCAGGAGCAACTCGCCGGTATAGGGCATGTTGGCCTTCAGCCAGGCGCCGTCGGTCATCTGCCCGGGGGTCAGGTTCGTGAAGTGATCGTAAATACCCTGGAAGACTTCCTTCAGGTATTGGGGGCTGTTGCTCCGCTTGCGGCTGATATAGCGCGTGCCCGGCTTCGGGTCGAGCTTGATGGTGGCCACGCCGGCGCCGTCCTGGCCCCGGTTGCGCATCTTCTGCATAAGCAGTTGCAAGACATGCAGCCCGTGCAGGGCCGACCCGTACTTGTCCTGGTAATGCTGGAGGGGTTTAAGCAACCGGATGAGTGCGATTCCGCACTCATGTTTGACAGGATCACTCATGAGGTGGCTTACAAGGGCACAAAGGTAGGGTTTTTGCCCGCCCCCGTCAGACCCCGAGCGCCGCTTTCATCAAATACGCTGTTAAGATGCCGCCATAGGTGCCCAGCGCGTAACCCAACACGGCCAGCAGGACGCCCACGGGCGCGAGGGACGGGGAGAAGGCGCTCGCCACGACGGGCGCGGATGCCGCGCCGCCGATGTTGGCCTGCGATCCCACGGCCACGAAGAAGAACGGCGCCCGGATCCATTTCGCCACGACCAGCAGGATGATCACATGGGTGAGCATCCAGATAAGACCGATGGCGAAGAGGCCGAGGTGTTGGAAGACTTCCTTGAGGTTCATCTTCATGCCGATCGTCGCCACGAGGATGTAGATGAACACGCTGGCCCACTTCGACGCCCCGACGCCTTCCATCTTTCGCAATCCTGTGAAGCTAAGCCCAAGGCCGAGGGTGGTGGCGATCACGACGATCCAGAAGAACCCGCTGATGAACGATTCGAGCCTGATGGCCTTGAGCGTGGCTTCGTGCTGCGCCAGCGCCGGCACGATGAGGTCTGCCCCGAGATGGCTTAGCGCGACGCCGCCGAATGCCACAGCCATGAGCATGAACAAGTCATTGGTCGTGGGGATCTTCTCGATCCCCTTTCGGTAGGCGGATACTTTCTGCTCCAGCGCGTCAATGGCCGTGGTGTCCGCCTTCAGCCATGTGTTGATCCGCTGGGTGATGTTGGCGCCG
>CAYMLN010000566.1:0-2209 GCA_964391045.1 uncultured Saprospiraceae bacterium | reverse complement strand
CGGACATGGCGACGATGGAAATGCGGCCGGAAGACCCGATCCGCTACAAGGAACTCGTCAACATGATGCAGTACGACCGGTACAGCCTCCTCCTCGAGCACGGCTACGGCGCACAGGAAGGCTGGAACATGCTCCAGCTCAACAACGGCAACGGGACGTTTAGCGAGATCGGCCATTTTGCCGGGGTGTCCTCAACGGACTGGAGCTGGAGCGTCCTGCTGGCCGACCTCGACCAGGACGGGTGGAGGGACATCTTCATTACGAACGGATACCGGAAGGACGTCACGCAGCTCGATTACCTGAATTACTTCCGGGATTCGATCGCCCGCACAGGCACACTTACGGCACAGCATTATCCGGATATCAACGAATTCGTCAAGTTCCTGCCGGAGAAGAAACTGTCGAATTACCTCTACCTCAACAATGGCCGGCTCGGTTTCCGAAATGTTGCGCAGCAAGCGGGCCTGGACCAGCCGTCGTTCTCGAACGGCGCCGCGCTCGCCGACCTCGACCGGGACGGCGACCTCGATCTCGTGGTCAACAACATCAACGACCCCGCCTTCATTTACCGGAATGAGATCACCGGTGCGTCCTGGCTCCAGATCGACCCCCAGGATGCGGGTCCGAACGGCGATGCCATCGGGGCGGAGGCTGAGCTCTTCGCCGGCGGCATGCGCCAGGTGCAACGGCTCAGCCTGAGCCGGGGTTTCTTCTCGACATCTGAACCGATCCTGCACTTTGGCCTTGGCAATGTCTCGCGCATTGACTCGATCCGTTTTACATGGCCGGACGGAAAAACGGAATGGCTTGCCGATGTGGCCGCAAACCAACGCCTGGCCTGGACGCGGGGTACCGGAAAGGCGCGTGCGTCGAAAGGCCGTGCCGCGTCCCGGACACTCTTCGGTCCTGCGGCGGGCCTGGCCGGGTGGACCCACCAGGAAGAGCCATTCGTAGACTTCAAGCGGGAACGATTGCTTCCCTACATGATCTCGGCCGAAGGACCGTGCCTTGCGACGGCGGACATCAACGGCGACGGACTGACCGATATCTATGCCGGCAACGGGGCCGGCTTCGCCTCTACCCTGCTCGTCCAGCAAGCGGATGGCCAGTTCAAGGCCGTCGCCCAGGCCGCGTTCGACGCGGACAAGCATTTCGAGGATTGCGGCGCCGTATTCGGCGACTTCGACGGTGACGGCGACACTGATCTCGTCGTCGTGTCCGGAGGCAACGCCCTGTCCGATGGCGATCCCGGTTACATGGTGCGGGAATACCGCAATAACGGCGCCGGCGGATTTACTCGAAATAATGCGTTCCCGCTTATCCGGATAAACGCGGGCGTTGTGCATGCCCTCGATTACGACGGGGACAATGACCTTGACCTGCTTATCGGCGGTCGTGCAACGCCCGGGTATTTCCCGAAGGCGCCCAGGAGCTACCTGCTGCGCAACGACAGCGGGACATTCTCGGATGTGACCTCATCCGTTTTCCCGGACGCGGAACGCATCGGGATGGTGACCGACATCGCCAGCGGCGACCTGGAGGGAGACGGGCGCATCGACGTCGTGATCGTCGGCGAATGGATGCCTGTGCGCATCTTCTCGTTTGACGGCAAGGCCTTCAAGCCCCATGCATCCTCCGAATCCCTGGCGCGTACCGAAGGGCTTTGGCGTTCCGTCGCGCTCGAGGATCTCGACGGCAACGGCAAGCCCGAATTGATTGCCGGCAACATCGGGCTGAACACGCGATGGACCGCCAGCGACGCGTATCCGATGACGGTCGTGTCCTCCGATTTTGACGAGAATGGTTCACTCGATGCGATCACGTGTTTTTACCATGACGGCAAGCTATATCCCTATCCAGGCCGCGATGCCATGATCAGCCAGTTGCCCGTGCTCAAGAAGAAATACATCCGCTACAATCCCTTCGCGCGGGCCACGATCGAGGAGATCGTCGGCGGGAGCGCATTCAATAAGGCGGAGAAACATTACGTCCGCACACTGCGGACAACGTTGTTCAGGCTGACGGACGGGCAATGGACGGTCGTCGATCTTCCCGCCGAAACGCAATGGAGTCCTGTGCTGGATATCCTGGTCCGCGATGTCAATGGCGATGGTCGCAAGGATATCCTGATGGCCGGGAATTTCAGTTATGCCGAACCCGAAACGGGTGAACTGGATTGCGGGAACGGCACGCTGCTTCTCCAGGAGGC
>CAYMLN010000565.1:0-2217 GCA_964391045.1 uncultured Saprospiraceae bacterium | reverse complement strand
TTACTGGATATTTTAACCGTTTGGTATGAGGAGGCGACATAGCTATGACCGTAGCGAATACGGGAACCGCCGGCGGGGACGTTGCTGTCCCCGATGAACTGGCAAACAATGTCTTCATAACCAACATCGCCAAGCTTCTGGACCCGGTCTACAACTGGTCACGACGTAACTCGATTTGGCCGGTCACCTTTGGCCTGGCCTGTTGCGCCATTGAGATGATCTGCACGGCATCGAGCCGTTTTGACCTGGCGCGCTTTGGCATGGAGGTTTTCAGGGCCACACCGCGTCAGGCCGACCTGATGATCATCTCCGGGACAGTCACCAAGAAAATGGTCCCGACCATCGTGCGGCTGTATAACCAGATGCCCGAGCCGCGCTATCTGCTGATCATGGGCGCTTGTGCGTCCGGCGGCGGGCCATTCAAAGAAGGGTACAACGTTGTCGACGGCATTGACAAGTTCCTGCCGGTGGATGTCTACGTGCCCGGCTGCCCGCCGACTCCCCAGGCCCTAATCAATGGCCTGATCGCCCTGCAGGAAAAGATCGACCAGCAGTCGATCGCGACGGCCCCCTGGTATAACAAGAAGGACCCGACTGCCGGCCTCTACCCCGTGCCGGTGCTGGGGCCTGATCTTGTAGACGTGCGGCAACTCGATATCATTCGCCGGGAAGCGGCCAAGCGCGAAGCAGAAGAAGCAATCGTCGAAACGGCGGCTGAAGCCGAGCCGGCCGCCTAAGCGGGCATAGCTGATTGATACTCACCGGAGAAGTGATGAGCGACACAACTCTTGAATCGACCGCGGAAGCCCCGGAAAACGGCGTCCCCTTGACGCCTGCCCAGGAAGCAACCGCAAAACTCAAAGAATTACACCCCAACATCGTCAGCGACGACACCCGCGAGGGATATGAAGGGCTGATCGTTTACGCCGATTCCATCACCGAAGTGGCCAAGTCACTGCGCGATGAACTGGGCTTCAACTATCTCTCCAGCGTCACCGGCGTAGACCTCTATGAAGACGGGAAATTGGAGGCGGTCTACCACCTCTATAGCATCAGTCGCGGCGGCGGCCCGGTTATCCTGCGGGCCCAGGTCGACCGCGACGCGCCCACACTGCCGTCGCTGGTGCCCGTTTTCCCCGGCGCGGAATTCCAGGAGCGCGAAGCCTACGACATGTACGGCTTCCACTTCCAGAACCATCCGGACCTGCGTCGTATTCTGACCTGGGACGGCTTCAGCGGCCATCCGCTCCGCAAGGATTGGAAGGAACCATTCTTCGAGGAAGAATACAAGCCGTTCGGCAGCCGTTGGCCCGACGGTGGCAATGTGATGCGCGTTGAGGAGCACAACCCCTACGGCAAGAACGTCCAGTACCCGCCGGGTTGGCTTCCCACCGGCGATGAGTACGACGTGGAGACGGATGTCTATCTGGGGCTGTCCTATTCGCGCGACACGACGCCCGGACTGAAGACCGATAGAGTGACCGTCAACCTCGGCCCCCAGCACCCCTCCACCCACGGCGTGTTCCGCATGGTCGTCACTCTGGACGGCGAAACAGTTGTCGACCTGAAGCCGGTGATGGGCTATCTCCATCGCAATCACGAGCAGATCGGTGAGCGCAACACGTTCAACATGAACATGCCCTATACCGACCGGCTGGATTACCTGTCGTCGATGTCGAACAACCTCGGCTACGCGATCACCATCGAGAAATTGTTCGATTTGACCGTGCCCGAGCGGGCGGAGTGGATTCGCATCCTCATGGTGGAACTGACGCGTATTTGCAATCACCTGTGGGCGCTGGGCTTTTTGCTCAACGACCTCGGCGCTTTGCAGACCCCGATGCTCTACTTCTACCTGGAGCGCGAGCTAATTCTCGATTTCTTCGAGTCAACGGCCGGTGCGCGTCTGCTGTGCAATTACATGCGCTTCGGTGGCCTGGCCTACGATCTGCCCGACGATGTGCGCGGCACGGAGACCCTGAAGTTCCTTGAGGAACTGATCTACAATCGCTTGCCCAAGGTCCTTGATCAGGGTGATGACCTGATTACCGGCAACGAGATCGTTCGCGCCCGCGCCATCGGCGTCGGTATCCTCACGCCCGAAGACGCCATTGCCCTGAGCACGGCCGGACCGTTGCTGCGCGCCAGCGGCGTGCCCTACGATATTCGCCGCGCGGAGCCATATTCCTATTACGAGCATCTCGATTTCGACGTGTC
>CAYMLN010000564.1:0-2217 GCA_964391045.1 uncultured Saprospiraceae bacterium | reverse complement strand
GGACATCGGCGGCAGGAAATTGATGAAGCCCCGGTTGAGCCCGACGAAGGGATCGGCGCGGTAGGCGAAATTGTGCGTGCGCTTGTACTGGGCGGAGATCCCGAGGCCGCCGCCGGCGTAGGACAACGTGGTGTAGAAGACGTACCCGGGCTCGAGGACAAACTTGCCGATCGAGGTGTCGCCGGTCCAGAGGGTCCGCGCCGCATAGATGTCGTTGATGACGTCGTCGTGCTTGTAGGCCCCTTCGACAAACCATGAAAAGCGCCCCACCGTCAGTGTATTGTAAGCCGACACGGCCAGCGTGTTGAACGGAACGGAGTCGATGAAATCTTCCGGGGTATACTGGCTGAGTGTTCCGGCCAGGGAATTCATCTGCTCGTCGGAAAGCGTCTTGTGCATAATGCCTGCACCCGGTGCGAGGGTGATTTGTCCTTCCTTGCCCACGGCCAGATAGCCATCAATACTGGCGCC
Organism: uncultured Saprospiraceae bacterium; assembly: GCA_964391045.1. Taxonomy (GTDB): domain Bacteria; phylum Bacteroidota; class Bacteroidia; order Chitinophagales; family Saprospiraceae; genus Opimibacter. Next base: position 1,746 of record CAYMLN010000564.1, on the reverse strand, counting down.
CTTTAACGTGGAGGAATAAAGATCAAACAGGTTCTTTTGCCGGCCGGCGAAACCTTTCAATTTCCAGTCCGGGGCGACCTGGTATCCCAGTCGGATCCCAACGAGGGCGTTATCGATGAGGAGCGGCCGTTCCTCGTAAGCCCGGAAGATGATCCCGCTGCCGATCTGGTCATAGATATACCCCCCGAGGATATCGAACTTGCCCACCTTGCGGCCGATGTACCACCGCCCGATGCCTGAGGCCGTGTAGGAATCCGTCGGGTTGAGCAGGGCCGAATTGACGAAAATGTCGTACCGGAGCCCGAGGTCGAACCCATAGGCATTGGCCCTGAGCGTGAGCCAGGTATCCGTCCCAACCGGCTGGTGATCATATTGCGGCGTATTCGTGGCCCCACGCTCGACGTCCTCCATGTAGAAGTTGACGTTGGACTCCAGGCTGCCACCGATGCTGATGTTCTCCTGCTGGGCGTTGACCGCCGAGGTCCACGCCAGGACCAGCAGGATCAAGGGAATACGGAAAGGGGACATGCGGACGAATTCGTTTAATGATTCGTTAAACGTGGTGATTTCCCGAATCAATTGGGGCTAAAAATAGATATTTGGAGTTGCGCATCCGTATTTCCTCCCTTTTTTAGGCATCCGGAAAGCGCCAATCCGTTAACAACATGATGAAAACGATATCCTTTTTCGGGACCCTCCTGGTCGCCGCCCTCATGCTCGGTGCCTCCGCGCCGGCCACCCGGCAACTGCCGAACCTCACGATTGCAGACCTGCAGGGCAAGCCGGTCAACATCCTGGAGTATACGAAAAAGAACAAGCTCACCGTCCTGAGTTTCTGGGCGACGTGGTGCTCCCCCTGCAAGCGCGAGTTGGACGCCATCGCCGACCTCTACCCGGACTGGCAGGAAAAGCTCGGCGTCGAGCTCGTGGCCATCACGATCGACAACGCCCGCGCCCTGTCCCAGGTCAAGCCCATCATCGAGGAAAAGTCATGGGAATACAGCTTCCTCGTGGACTCGAAGCAGGAGCTCCAGCAAGCGCTGGGCTTCCAGGCCATCCCCCAGACCTTCATCGTGGACAGCGAGGGGACGATCCTCTACCAGCACGAGGGCTACAATCCGGGGGACGAACTTGAATTGGAAAAAAAATTGACTGAACTGGCCGGCAAGTAAACCGCCCCAATCGGGGCCCGCGACGCCCACCTGGCTTGCCGCCGCATCTTTTTACTATCGACGCGAGTTTAACTCCTTTCTGAAGGTTGAAAATCGGGACCGGTGTGGAAAACACCGGCGTATTAGTGTTATATTGATAGGTGAAACAAGCGCCGACATGAGTCAACAGGTGTTGGATTTACAAGAAGCGTTACGCGAGTATTTCGGCTTTACGCAATTCAAGGGCGAACAGGAAGCGATCATCGAGACAGTCCTCGAGGGCCGCGATTCCCTGGTCATCATGCCCACCGGCGGCGGCAAGTCGCTCTGCTATCAGCTGCCCGCCCTCATCATGGAGGGCACGGCGATCATCATTTCGCCCCTTATCGCCCTCATGAAGAACCAGGTCGACGCGATCCGGGGATACAGCGAGGGCGACGTGATCGCGCACTTCCTCAACTCCTCGCTCGGCCGGAAGGAGATCGCCCAGGTGAAGGAAGACATCGCCCGCGGCGCGACGAAACTGCTGTATGTCGCCCCCGAGACCTTGACCAAGGAGGAGAACCTCGAGTTCTTCAGCAATGCGAATATCTCC
>CAYMLN010000563.1:0-2218 GCA_964391045.1 uncultured Saprospiraceae bacterium | reverse complement strand
GGCGGCTCGGACCAGACCATCGCGGCCAGCCGGCGGGTCAACATCCACACGCCGAAAGGGATCGTCCGGGGCGTCTTCGGTTGGCCGGCGATCCATGTCCGGAAAGGAAAGGACGCCAACCTCGCGCCGACCCTGGAGAATATCTTCATCGACGTCGGCGCGCGCAACAAGAAGGAAGTCGAGGAACTCGGCATCCATGTCGGCTGTGTCATCACGTATGACGATCCGTTCGAGCAGCTCAACGAGAAGTGCTTCATCGGCCGCGCCCTCGACAACCGCCTCGGCGGGTTCTGCATGGCCGAGGTCGCGCGCAAGATCAAGGAAGACGGGATCAAGCTCCCCTACTCCCTCTATGTCGTCAATTCCGTGCAGGAAGAAGTCGGCCTCCGCGGCGCCGAGATGATCGCGCAGACGATCCGGCCCGACGTGGCGATCATCACCGACGTGACGCACGATACCAGTACGCCGCTCATCGATGCCAAGCTCGAAGGCGATGTCCAGCTCGGCAACGGGCCGGCCCTGACGTATGCACCGTCCGTGCATCGCAAACTGCTCGACCTGATCGTCAACACGGCCACGGAAGCGAAGATCCCCTTCCAGCGCACCGCGTCGTCGCGCAGCACCGGGACGGACACGGATGCCTTTGCATATGCCAACGGCGGCATCCCCTCGGCCCTGCTCTCAATCCCGCTCAAGTATATGCACACGACCGTGGAAATGGCGCATCTCGATGATGTCAATCACCTGATCCAGCTCCTCACGCTGTCGCTGACGAAGATCAAGGCCGGCCAGCCCTTCAAGTACTTTGACCGTTAGGTCGGTCTTCCGGCGACTGGCGGAAACCGCCATCCATATCGGGCTCGTCATCGGCGCCGGCGCCGTGGCGATGACCGCGCTCGCATCGGCCCTGAACGCCAATGCGGCGGGCACCTGGCGATATGGGTTGCTCGTGGGCACCTCAACCGCGGCGCTCTACAGCTTCCACCGGCTGGTCAGCCTGAAGCGGCGCCCTGCCGGCCAACGGATCGGCCGGTTCGCCGCGCTTGAACGGGATGCGGGGCTCATCCGACTGGCGCTACTGGCCTGGACAATCGCAACGGTCGTACTCGCTGCCGCCGTACTTGATCCCGTCCTTTTCGCCTGGATGTTGCCCGCCATCTTGCTCAGCCTGGCCTACGTCATGCCCGTGACCCGATCGGGCCGCCGGCTTCGCGACCTGGGCGGGGCCAAGATCTTTTGGATCGCCATGGCCTGGGCATGGCTGACCGCATTCATCCCGGGTTATGTCCTCTCGGGCCTGGCCCTCCTGAACAGTTCGGTACTGTTCCTTCAGCGCTTTTTCTTCATCGCCGCACTCTGCCTGCCCTTCGATGTTCGCGACCGGCCGTCCGACCGTGAAGCCGGATTGCCGAACCTGACGGCTTCACTTTCCGAAAAGCAGGTCATGCGGCTCGGGCGATGGCTGATGGGTCTCGCGGTGTTCTTTGCGGTGTTCAATGGCGTGCATTATTTTAATCCGTACTATGCCCTCGTCACGGTCCTCCTTTTCATCCCCTATGTCCGGCTGCTCAGGGCCTCCTTTACCCGTACAGACGATCTGTTGTACAGCGGGCTCGGAGACGGCTTCATGGTCATTGCATGGCTGCTCTTCCTCCTGCTACCCTACATCCACCTGCTGGTCGCCGCGCTTCTCTACGGCTTGATAGACGACTCGTTATAGCCCTTCAGCCATTACCTTTGCCCCCGTGTCCGAACAACCGCAACCGCTCCGCTACAGCTCCGGTGCGCGATGGGAAACCATCGTGGGTTATTCGCGCGCCGTGCGCACGGGCAATGCCATCGAAGTATCCGGAACCGTGAGCGTGGGCGAGGATGGGATGCCCTTCGGCATCGGCGATCCCGGGGCCCAGGCCACACGCATTCTCTCGATCATCCGCACCGCGATCGAAGCCCTCGGCGGACGCATCGACGATGTCGTGCGCACACGCATCTACGTGACCGACATCAGTCATTGGGAGGCTGTCGGGCGGGCACACGGGGCCGTATTTGCGGATATCCGGCCTGCCACGTCCATGGTGGAGGTCTCCAGGCTCATCGGCCCTGAATTCCTCGTGGAGATCGAGGTGACGGCCATTACCCACGATATTGGATGAACCGTTACAGCGTCAAGGAGATCTACTACACGCTGCAGGGCGAGGGAGCACAGGCCGGTCGTGCC
>CAYMLN010000562.1:0-2221 GCA_964391045.1 uncultured Saprospiraceae bacterium | reverse complement strand
CTTCCCACCAGGAGCCCAACCGCCGAACACGGGATACTCCTTGTCGAGCTGGATATGCATCTTGGTGCCCTGACCGGCGTGAGTCTGCTTGGAAGCCTCTAGCTTTTCAGCCAGTAGTCCGGGTGAGAATTCCACGTCTTTCAGGACATTCATTGGGATCGTGCATATAACCGCATCAGCGGTTAGTCGCTCCTCGTTATCGGTAATGACTTCGACGCCTTTTTCAAGCTGAGCAATCCTGTAAACCGGCGTGGACAATCGGATCTCTGCCCCCGAGTCCGCTGCAATCTTTTCCAGTAGTGCCTTAGTTCCCCCCCTGATTTTGAAGCGTACCACGGCGTCATTCATAACCGTTCCGCTATATCCAGCAAGCGCGTACCACCGCATCGTATCGATCCAAGAAATCTGGTCCGGCGGCGCGGCGCCACAGGTTGTAAACATCATGTCACAGAATATCTTATCGACTTCCGATAGTTTGACGCTGTCCAGCTTGTCCTGAACGGAATATTTGTCGGCCTTTACCCAACCGTCGTCAGCAAGCGGGCTGGCTGGGCGCGGCATGATGTCATAAGCATCCTTGAAAAAGGTCGAGAAAACCCTCTCATAGTCGGCATAAGTAGGCCATATCTTCGACACTTCGGTTTCATGTCTTTTGCCTTTGTAGTCTAAATAAATGACTTTATTCGCGACTCCGCCCAGTGTTTCGTCCAACTCCATTCCATAACGGCGAATTTCGGCCCAGACGTGAGGCTGCAGCCAGTGTACCCATGTACCGCCCATGTCCACCATTTCACCGCCAAAGGAAGCCGTAAACGTCCGTCCGCCCAGTCTATTCCGAGCTTCTAGCAGCGTCACGTCATATCCCTGCAAACCGAGCTCACGGGCGGCGGTCACGCCACAAAAACCACCACCTATAACGATTACACGGCCACGGCTTTCGCCATCTTTTCCTTGGCCCGATGTCTGTGCCGCCGAAGCGGTTGTACCCAACGCGGTCAGGATGGATGCGCTTGCGCCGCCGACTAGAAGGTTCCGACGGGACAGTGCGCCCCATTCGTTTTGTCCAGTGGGGGGCACATTCGCTTGTTGATTGTTTTTTTTATCCCGGTTTTTCATATCGACCTCCTTGTCGGGGCGTAGCCCGGTCAATTGAAGCTGTTATTCCGAATGATTCAGGGACTGCAGGTAGCAGATCAGATCAGCCCGCTCGTCATCCTTGCGTAACCCTGCGAAGGCCATGGTGGTCCCTTTCGCAAACTTTTGTGGTGCCGCAAGAAAGTGGTCCAGTGCATCGGCTGTCCAGACGACATCAAGATTCCGCAGCGCCCGCGAATATTTGAAATCCGGATAACGGGCTGCTTTCCTGCCAACGATTCCCACAAGGCTGGGGCCGACCTTATTCTCAGACACCTCGATCGCGTGGCAGGCAACGCATTTGGTCGCTACCTGCGCGCCTTTCTCGACATTACAATCAGCGGCAAACGCGGCGTTACCGCCCAGCATCAACACCCCGACCATAAGCAGGCCGGCAGACGCGCGCTTAATTCCGGAAACACATACAGCCATGACAAGAAACCCTTGCTGCATCATCTTCGTGGGTTGTGGCCGGATGCCAAAGGTCACCCGGCCCCAAGCATCTAGCGAATGTTCCAGATGGCGTATTTGCGAAGATGTCCGGACTGGCGCCAGACGCCGCCAAAGCCTTTTTCCATCATGAAGCTGTCGCCCGCTTTGAAGCGGGAGACATTGCCGAGCTTGTCCTCGACCTCTACTTCTCCCCGGACGATCGTAATGAATTCGTCGACAGGATAGCTATCGAACGCAAGCTCAAGAGGCGTCCGGTTTTCCCACACCATGACAATGAACTTACCGCCCGGCGCTGTGAAAAGGACTTTATTGAATTCCTGGATCTCGCCTGAGCGAACCCACGACGGGTCTAGAGCATTGCACGGTGACATATCAGCGTCGGTCAACGCCTTCGCATCAACACTAATAGTCATCAGGTACCTCCCAAGTCTCGGTTGCAATAACGAACAGCGTCTCTAGTGACGGGCCTGCGAGTCGCCCGGGAACGTCATGTCGGAGTTGGGTCAAGAACGAAGCGCTGAGCTTCTTCAGTTACCCGGCCGGCACCCCCGATCTTTACAATACCCAGAAAATGGGCTGCGCCGTCATTTGACGGTATAAAGTTACCGTCAACCGACGGTGTCGTCAATCTTTT
>CAYMLN010000561.1:0-2228 GCA_964391045.1 uncultured Saprospiraceae bacterium | reverse complement strand
ATGCCACGGGTCTCCGGTTCAACTCGATCGTCGCCGTGGAAGAGCACAAGGGCAAGGAGATCAACCCGCTCGTCAACCCGGGTGCCATTGCCGCCACGAGCCTCGTTGCCGGGAAGGATTCTTCCGCCATCTGGAAGAGCATCCTGAAGAAGCAAAGCGAGTTTGCCGGCCGCGACCTGTCGCTCAACATGCCGGTGTATATCAGCGAGGCCGGCGACAACCTGCGCAACCAGGCCATCGCCCACCTGCTGAAAGCCTATGGCCGGATGTACTTCGATCCGGTACAGGCTACGGACATCTATACGAAGCAGTGTGCCATCAACGTCAGCGCGAAGGACCTGGCGGTCATGGGCGCGACGCTGGCCAACGGGGGCGTGAATCCCGTCACGAAGAAAAAGGTCGTCTCGCCGCAGACCGTGATGTACACGCTGCCGATCATGGCGACCGCGGGATTGTATGACGACAGCGGGATCTGGCTGTACGACTGCGGCCTTCCGGCCAAGAGCGGCGTCGGCGGCGGCATCGTGGCCGTATGCCCGGGGAAATTCGGCATCGGGGTCGTATCCCCGCCGCTGGACGATGCCGGCAACAGCGTGAAGGCCCAGATGGTGATCAAGTATGTCGTGGACAAGCTGGGCGTAAATCCTTACCTCGTCACGCCAACCAAGTGAACCGGGCCAGCGGGATGCAATCATGGATTATCCCGGCAAGCCCTTCGGGCACCAGGGTAATCCATTTTTTTTGATCGAGTTGAAAGCTGAAAACGATATGATACGCAACAATCAGGTAGACCACATTCCGGTAACCATCATCGGCCTCTCGAGCATGTCTTTCACGATGCGAGGCGGCCTTCCCCTTATGTTCCTGCTCTTGATGCTGGGTGCGGTTCAAGCCGATGCGCAGCAAGCCAACAAGCCAAAGCTGCTGCAGCGGGATACGCTATTCATTTCTTCCGACTCCGTCTATAACAGCACGACCGGCGGCGAATTCACGCCATCCAAGGGCTTTGACTTGTTCAAGTCGAAGTACGCCAGTCTGAACATCAGCTTGTACGGTCTTGCCCGGTATATCAATCAATTACCGGGGGAACAGACCTATACGGACAACCTCGGCAATGTCCGAATTGCCGATCCGCGGCAGGACGTTCAATGGCATCGTACGTTCGCCTGGCTGTCCGGGCACTTCCTGACACCCCGCCTCCGTTATACGATCAGCCTTTGGGGGCTCGCCTCCACACAGCAGACGCTCATCTTCGGAAACCTGCAATATTATCTCACGAAAAGTTTTCGTTTTGGGGTAGGCATCGGGCCGAATTACGGCGTGCGCTCCCTTCAGTTTCAATGGCCTTTCTTCCATGCGTCGGACCGGCAAATGGTGGAAGAATTCCTGCGTCCGGGATTTACGGGTTCGCTTTGGGTGACCGGAGAGCCATTGCCTCGATTCAATTATGCATTTGCCCTTGGCAACAACTTAAGCCAGTTGGGGATCAGCTCGGCAAACCTGACCCGCACCTTTTCCAAGAGCGCGACGGTCTGGTGGCTGCCCACGACCGGGGAGTTCGGTCCGCGAAACGGATTCAACGATCTCGAGGAGCACCAGAATTTCGCCACCCGGTTTGGGGCCTCGTTCTGCCACAACCGGGAAAACAGGGCGAACCAGATCGAGAATGCCACGCCGCTGAGTACCCAGGTCCGGATGTCGGACGGGGTATTGTTGTTCGAGACAGGCGCACTGGCGCCCAACGTCACGATCCGCGAGGCCGATTACCTGATCCTGTCGGCTGATGCCGGATTCAAGTACAAGGGGTGGCATGTACAAGCTGAGGGCTTCTATCGCAATCTTTCCGCCTTTGATGCTGTCGATCCAGACGGCGTCCAGGCCGACCTGCCATACCGGTCGCTCACGGACATCGGACTGAATACGTCGATCTCCTATCCGATCGTGTCCAAGCGATTGGTCGCGTATGGCGTTTACGGGCAGTTGTTTGACGAATTCGAGCGCATGCCCTGGGAGATCGCGGCCGGGCTCAACTGGTACCCAAGCGGTACGCGTGCACTTCGAATCAACATGCACTACATTCACATTGAGAAATCTCCGGCCAGTTCGCAGTTTGGGTACTATATCGCCGGCCAGACCGGCAACACGATCTCCGTCGGCGTAGACTTCCTGCTTTAGGGCCGGACAGCATGATACAGTGCAGTGAATAAATCGAATCACCATGAAGACAT
>CAYMLN010000560.1:0-2228 GCA_964391045.1 uncultured Saprospiraceae bacterium | reverse complement strand
GTTCCTTGCCGGCACGGCTTCGTTGACGGCCCAGCTGGCATTGACGGCCAATCGCATCTATGGCGGGAATTCACTGGATGAGCCAAGGAAATTTGCCCTGGCGGCCAATAATACCGTTCATTTTTTCGGGGGTCGCTCATTTTCCAATGACGGGGACATGCCCGGGAACAACGGGGGCATGGATTTCTGGATCATGAAGCGCGGCGCGGATGGAAGCCCGGTCTGGAGCAGGAATTACGGCGGAGCGACCAATGACGAACTGGTCACCGTGCTTCCCCACCCTGACGGAGGCGCCATCGGATTCGGCACCACGCGATCCTCCCAGGGCCTGTTCGGAACGCTCCCCGGGATCTCCGGTGCATGGCTGATGCGGACCAACGCCTCGGGCAACCTGATTGACGGCCAGATCTTTGGCGGCGCCATGACCGAGTTGGCCGCGGATGCGTTCCGTCATATCTCGGGCAACGTAACCATGGCGATCGAAGCGCATTCAGGCAACCTCAACGGGCTGCTAAGCCTCGGCGGCGCGGATGCGTGGATCGTGCAGGTGACCCCGTCGTTCCAGCCCGCCTGGGCCGTGCGGCTGGGGGGCAACCAGGCCGATGTCCCGCAGGCGATCGATGCCGACATCAATGGCAATATCTACGTAGGCGCAACAAGCCGGAGCGACCTGCAAGACGCACAGCCCAACCAGGGGGAGGATGATACCTGGCTCTTCAAGCTGGGTCCGAACGGCAGCCTGCTGTGGCAGGTCTCCCTCGGCGGCAGCGAGATCGAAAAGGTCACGGATATCCGCTACCATCCTGACGGCTATGTCTTCGCCGCAGTGCAGTCCCAGTCGGACGATGGTGACTTCGCGGAGAACCGCGGGTTGAACGATGTCTGGGTCGTTAAGCTCGATGCCGTCAGCGGCGATGTCCTCGGCCTGTGGCCCTTCGGCGGCTCAGGGAACGACTTTGACGGACACCTTGATTTCTACGGCGACGATGCATTCATCCTGACCCTGTCATCCACAAGCGATGACATCGACCTGACGGGCAACAAAGGATTGGCTGACTTGTGGGTGGCCCGCATCGACCTCAACGGCACCCTGATCCAGCAAATGAACTTCGGCGGCTCGGTCAACGACATGGCCGCCGATGTCGTGGTGCAAGACAGCCTGATCCATGTCGTGAGCATGTCCACCTCCTCCGACAAGAACGTGCTACCTAACACCCTTGCCCAGGCTGACCTGTGGTATTTTTCCCTAAACACACGGCCCGACTCCTGCTCCGATCAATTTCTCTGCATTCCGGACAGCACCTTGGCCAATGAACTCTTCCCGCCCGCCGAGGACGTGTTGCTCTGCGTCAACGGGTGCACCGCCGGCCTGGGCCCCGGGCCTCAGGTCCCGGGCAATGGCTGCGGCGACTTTGACGCGTCTACCGCGTACTTCAAGGTGACGACCGATACGACGGCCGACCTGCTGACCCTGAGCGTGACGTCGTTCGAGTTCAACAAGCCGCAAATGGCCCTCTTCCGCGCGGTCAATTGCGGAAATTTCCAACTCATCGATTGTGTCACCGGTGAAGCCGGCCAGGCGCTCCTTTCCTACATTGAGGTGACACCCCTGACGACCTACGTGGTGGCCGTCTCCGATGTCGAGGGCAATGTCGGCGGCTTCGAATTATGCGCTTCGTCGGTCGATGTCGAATTCTGCAACCAGGAGGACCGCATCTTCGCCACCTCCACGTCGATGGGGAGTCCGCTCAACGGCCCTTACCAGCCTGGTGAGGAGGTGCAGATCTGCTACGAATTGACGGACTGGAACAAATTGGGATGCAACGGCTTCCAGGGCCTGTTGCCCAGTTTCGGTCCGGGATGGGACACGACATGGTTTGACCTCGAGGGCCAGCCGCTTCATATGGACTCCCTGCTGATGCCAGTCATCAATCACGGATACTGGGCGTGGTACGACGTCGGCGAGGTGCGGTACAACATCACCAATCCGATCAACGGATACGGCGGCGGGCAGGGATTGCCCGCCGGGTGGTACTTCACGAATACAGCCGATCCTCCGCCCACGGACGGACCCGACCAGACGACCGGCGACATCTATTCCTGCCTGCCTACGCCCGACACCTGGAAAGTATGCTTTACCCTCAAGGTCGTGGACTTCTGTGAGGAAGACCTGGATTGCAGCATCACCATGAAGAAGACCGGCGCGAGGAAGGCGGCGGCCAGAAGCC
>CAYMLN010000559.1:0-2230 GCA_964391045.1 uncultured Saprospiraceae bacterium | reverse complement strand
GAGATCCTCGACTAAACCCGGGGCGTTAACTGAATACTGATAGTATCCGGCAGGGGAGCTGCCAAAAGGGATCGCTTCCCTGCCGGAATTTTTCCGAGAACCGGCTTGGCCGGTTTTGCGGTTCATAAACGAATAGGATTAGGGAGGTAGCTCAATTGGTAGAGCGGCGGTCTCCAAAACCGTAGGCTGCGGGTTCGATTCCTGTCCTCCCTGCCAAAGTGATTAGGCGATCGCGCCTTCGGGACGCGCCGCATGCTGAACGCCAATGGAACAGATAAAACTCTACTTGATCGAAAGCTACAACGAGCTGATCAACAAGGTCACGTGGCCGACATGGCCCAACCTGCTGAGCAGCACCCGGGTAGTCCTGATCGGATCGTTGCTGATCGCCGTCGTTGTGCTCCTCATGGATATCGTGATGAAGCAGTTCACCGGATTGTTGTATAACATTTAATCCGGTCGGTGATGGCAGAAGGCAGGAAATGGTATTCCCTCCGGGTAATCTCCGGAAAGGAGCGCAAGATCAAGGAGCGCATCGAGCTCGAGGTCAAGCGGGCGGGATGGGACGAGGTGGTCACGCAGGTGCTGGTGCCTTCTGAGAAAGTATACAAGATCCGGAACGGGAAAAAAGTGATCCTGGACCGGAACATCCTCCCGGGCTACCTGCTCCTGGAGGCGGTGCCGGAGAAGTTCAGCGCCGAGATCATCCAGGGCATTTCCAACATCCCCAACGTCATCCATTTCCTGGGACGCAACACGCCGATCCCGATGCAGGAGAGCGAGGCCAACCGGATGCTGGGCAAGGTGGACGAGTCGCAGGGCATGGCGGAATCCATGGTCGAGCCGTTCATCGAGGGCGAGATGGTCAAGATCATCGACGGGCCGTTCAACGACTTCGTCGGCGACATCAAGGAGATCAACGAGGAAAAGAAGAAACTGAAAGTCATTGTAAAAATATTCGGCCGGGGCACGGAGGTTGAGCTCAACTTCATGCAGGTGGAGAAGATCTCCTGATCCCCGGGCAATTCACATTCGCGATCCAGACGATTATGGCAAAGGAAATCGAAACCTACATCAAGTTGCAGGTCAAAGGCGGTGCCGCTAACCCGGCCCCCCCGGTTGGTCCGGCCCTCGGTTCGAAGGGCGTCAACATCATGGAATTCTGCAAGCGGTTCAACGCCCGCACGCAGGAGCTCGCCGGCAAGGTCGTGCCGGTGATCATCACGGTCTTCAAGGACAAGACCTTCGACTTCGAGATCAAGACGGCGCCGGCCGCCGTCCAGCTCCTGGAAGCCTCCAAGGTCAAGTCCGGTTCCGCCGAGCCCAACCGCAAGAAGGTGGGTTCCGTAACGTGGGACCAGGTCACGGCCATTGCCAAGGACAAGATGCCGGACCTCAACGCGTTCTCCATGACCTCGGCCATCTCGATGGTCGCCGGGACGGCCCGCAGCATGGGCCTCACGATCACAGGGACGCCGCCCGAAGGCATCACGGTCAAGTCCTGATCCGCACAGCGCTGATCATTCCCCGGCAAAACGTTGGCCGGGTGTACGATAAGATTTTTAACCAAAGGGAGCACGCGGGCCCGTCCCGGTGCGCCATTACCTTTAAACACAGCTTACATGGCTAAACTGAGCAAGAAGATGGCGTCCGCCACGAAGAAGGTGGACGGCGCCAAGCTGTATGACCTCCTCGAGGCGATGCGCCTGGTCAAGGAAGTCAACATGACCAAATTCGACGCATCGGTGGACATCCACGTCCGCCTCGGCGTCGATCCCCGCAAGGCCGACCAGGCCATCCGGGGCACCGTCTCCCTGCCGCATGGCACGGGGAAGACCAAGCGGGTCCTCGTCCTCTGCACGCCTGACAAGGTAGCCGAGGCGCAAGCCGCCGGCGCAGATTATGCCGGCCTCGACGAATACATCACCAAGATCCAGGAAGGATGGACCGACATCGACGTCATCGTCGCCATGCCGTCCGTCATGGCCCAGGTCGGTAAGGTGGGCAAGATCCTCGGTCCCCGCGGCCTCATGCCCAACCCGAAATCCGGCACGGTGACCATGGACATCGCCGGCGCCGTCCAGGAAGTGAAGGCCGGTAAGATCGCCTTCCGCGTCGACAAGTACGGCATCATCCACTCGCCCGTGGGTCGCGTATCCTTCTCCGCCGAGAAGCTGCAGGAGAACGCACTCGAGCTCCTGCACACCATCCAGCGGATGAAGCCGAGCAG
>CAYMLN010000558.1:0-2237 GCA_964391045.1 uncultured Saprospiraceae bacterium | reverse complement strand
GATACTGGGCATATTGTTCACGGAGTTGGCGGTCAACCTCGTGGATGCGCGAATCCATCCAACGGTCCGCCAGGGCCTTGCCCGGCTCGGGCGCCCGGTCACTGTCCACTTGCCACGACTTGACGAGCCGCAAGGCATTCCAGAGCTTGTTGCAGAAGTTGCGACCGAGTTCGCAGAGTTTATCGTCAAACAGGATATCGCCACCGGCCGGCGCCGAGGCCATGATCCCGTAGCGCACGCCGTCCGCGCCGAATTCATCGATGAGGGCGAGCGCATCCGGGCTATTGCCCAACTGCTTGCTCATCTTGCGGCGCTGCTTGTCCCGCACCATGCCGGTGAAGTAGACGTCGCGGAACGGCAATTGCCCTTTCCATTCGTAGCCGGCCATGATCATGCGGGCCACCCAGAGGAAGATGATGTCCCATCCGGTCACGAGCACACTCGTGGGATAGAAATACCGGAAGTCGGGGCTATCCGGCCAACCGTCAAAGACGCTGATGGGCCAGAGCCATGACGAAAACCAGGTGTCGAGGACGTCGCCGTCCTGACGGAGATCGTCGGCCGACAGGGTGCTGTTGCCCGTGACCTTGCGCGCCTCCGCAAGCGCTTCCTCGACTGTAGCGGCTACGAAGAACTTGGACTCGTCGGACCGGAGATACCAAGCGGGGATCTGGTGCCCCCACCACAACTGGCGTGAGATGCACCAGTCGCGGATGTTCTCCATCCAGTGCCGATATGTGTTCTTGAGGTTCTCCGGATAAAAGCGGATCTCATCATTCAGGACGGCCGCCAGCGCGGGAGCGCTGAGCGCCTTCATGTCGACAAACCATTGCAGCGAGAGACGGGGTTCGACTACGACACGGGTGCGTTCCGATCGGCCGACGTTGTGCACGAGGTCCTCCGTGCCGGCGATGAAGCCCGCTTCGTCGAGCGCCTTGAACATCGCCTTGCGCGCCGCTTCCCGGTCCATGCCGATAAACAATTGCGCCGCCTCGCTCATCGTGCCGTCGGGATTGAGGACATCGATGATCTCGAGCTTGTGGCGCAGGCCGATCTCGTAGTCGTTGACGTCATGGGCGGGCGTCACCTTCAACGCGCCGGTGCCGAAGCCGCGCTCGACATACGCGTCGGCGATGATGGGGATCTCGCGATCGATCAGCGGCACGATTGCGCGCTTGCCGTGCAGGTGAGCGTAACGCTCATCCTCCGGATGCACCGCGATGGCCGTGTCGCCGAGGATCGTCTCCGGCCGCGTCGTGGCGATCGTGATCCAGTCGTCGGCCGTCCCGGCGATCTTGTAGCGCACCTTGTACAACGTCGTCTTCTCCTCCTCGTAGATCACCTCCTCGTTGGACAACACGGTTTGCGCGGCCGGGTCCCAGTTGACCATGCGGTTGCCGCGGTAGATCTTGCCCTTGCGGTACAGGTCGATGAAGACGCCGATGACCGCTTCCGAGCGCACCTCGTCGAGGGTGAAGGCCGTGCGCTCCCAGTCACAGGACGCACCAAGCTTCTTGAGTTGGTGGAGGATGATGCCGCCGTACTTGTCCGTCCATTCCCAGGCATGCTTCAGGAACTCCTCGCGCGTGAGGTCCGATTTCTTGATCCCGCGCTCGCGGAGCATGGCCACGACCTTGGCCTCGGTGGCGATGCTGGCGTGGTCCGTCCCGGGCACCCAGCAGGCATTCTTGCCGTCCTGCCGGGCGCGGCGCACGAGGATATCCTGGATCGTGTTGTTGAGGATATGCCCCATGTGCAACTGCCCAGTAACGTTGGGCGGAGGGATCACGATGCTGAAGGCCTCCCGGTCATCGGGCACGGCATGAAAATGCCCAGCCTCCTGCCAGTGCTGGTACCATTTGGCCTCGATATCGCCCGGGCTGTATCGTTTGGATAATTCCTCCATAAAACGTTCGCGTTGTTGCTGGTGAGACAAAGATAAAATTTGCCCGTCAGGGGAAAGGCCGATGCGCCCGACGCGCCTACCTGAAAGCATGCGAAGGCTCGCGCCAACAGGTTGACGGCCTATCGTTTACACAAGATGCCCGGGATCAGCGCCCATCCTCCGGATCGGTGCGATCGACGGCAAACGGAGACCTGGGAACCCACGAGAGGTCCGGCTGGAAGAACCGGTAGATATGGGGAAAAAGCACATTGATCCACGGGCGCGTATGCCGCATGTAGGCCCACATCGGGACGCCCGCAGCGCCGACCGAACTCTTGATCTCCGTGGCGGT
>CAYMLN010000557.1:0-2239 GCA_964391045.1 uncultured Saprospiraceae bacterium | reverse complement strand
CAATCAATCGTAAATGGATTATTGCCATTTGTCAGGACCCCCAGAGATCGCCGAACCCGCCAAGTGGACATTGTCAGATTAACTGACTTCTTGTCTTGAATTAAATAGCACATTATCAAACTTTTAGCTTTTCGTTTTTAGCTTTTCCCTGTTCATTGTTCATTGTTCCCTGTTCATTCTTCACTCGTTTAATATTCCTATTTTTACCCTTTCGTAACCCATTGACATGGCGGTATCGATCCATTCATTGCGCATCGAAGGCATCCATGGAAATGAGATCCGGTTAGAGCAGTTCAAGGGCAAGAAGCTCCTCATCGTCAACGTGGCGTCGGAGTGCGGCTTCACCCCGCAATATGAGCAGCTGGAGGCGCTGTACAGGCAATTCGACGGCCGGCTGGCCATCCTCGGGTGCCCGTCCAACGACTTCGGCGGCCAGGAACCCGGCACGGAGGCGGACATCGCGTCCTTCTGCCGGGTGAACTACGGGGTCACATTTCCATTGACGAAGAAGATAAAAATCAAGGCCCAGCCCGTGGAGCCGCTCTACCAGTGGCTCACCGACAAGGGCCTCAACGGGGTGGCGGACAGCGAGGTCACCTGGAATTTCCAGAAGTACGCCATCGGCCCGGACGGCCAGTGGCAGGCTTCCTTCTCGTCCGCGACGGATCCCTTCGACGAGCAGATCCTGGACTGGATCGGCGCCGCCTGACCCGACAGGGAAGGCATGGCCGTGACCAACGACTTCGGACAACCCGCGATCCGGGCCCACCTGGATCAGCTCCTGGCGCAGGACCGCCTGCCCCATGCCATCCTGTTGTATGGCGAACCCGGCCACGGCATGTTGCCGGCGACGCTTTCCCTCGCCCGCGACCTCCTTTGCCGCGAACCCGTCGACGGGAAAGCCTGCGGCCAATGCGCGTCCTGTCATCGGGCCACGGAATTGATCCATCCCGATCTTCATTTCCTCCTGCCCCTGCCCGGGGCGCAGTCCCTGTCGACCGAGTTTTACGCCCCCTGGCGTAAGGCCGTCGCGGACAATCCCTGGCTCGACGTGTACGACTGGTCGTTTGCCGCCGACAGCGAGGGCAAGCGGGTGGACATGCACGTCAAGGATGTCCTGACCACGATCCACCAGCTCAGCCTTCAGCCCTTTGAGGGCGGACGCAAGGTGCTGGTCATCTGGATGGCCCAGTTCCTCGCCAAAGAGGGCAACCGCCTGCTGAAACTCATCGAGGAGCCGCCGGCGGAGACGTATTTCATCTTCATCACCAGCCACCGCGAACAGGTCCTGACGACGATCCGGTCGCGGTGCATGCAGGTCTTTTTCCCGCCGGTAGCGCAGGAAGAGGTCGAAAGGATATTGGTCTCGTTTGCCGGCGCGGATCCCATGACGGCGTCAACCGTGGCGCCGCAGGCCGGGCAGGACATCGCCCGCGCGATCGCCATCGCCCGACAGTCTGGTATCGACTTCCGGCAGGACCTGGCCAATTGGTTCAGGGCCATCGTGGCCCGCAAGGGCGCCGACATCATACGCTGGGCTAACACTATGGCCGGCCGGGAGCGGGAGCAGCAGAAGCAGTTCTGCCTCTTTGCCATCCAGGCCGTGCGCGACGTCCTTTGGGTCACGTCGGGAGCCCGTCCGGCAGAGCAGACCGCCGCCGGGAAAGAGCTGGTCGGTTATCTTAGCCGGCAGTTCCCCCCGGAGAGCTGGCACCACGTGCTTGGCAGCCTCCAGGAAACCTTTGAAAAAATCGGCCGCAACGCCAACACGAAAGTCCTGTGGATGTTCCTGGGGATAGACCTCAAGAATCATCTCGCGGCGGCGCGGCAAAACGCTATAAACGCTTGATCGATGGCATGTGCGACCTGCCAGTCCGGATCCCCCAATGGATGCCAGAATCATGGCCATTGCGCGACCGGCGGCTGCAATAAACTGAATACATACGATTGGCTTGCCGGGTACGAGTTTGACGACCCGACCGGGACCGACATCATCGAGGTCAGCTTCAAGAAAGGCGCGCGAAAGGAATTCTTTCGCAACCACCCGCACAACCCGGCCCACCCGCGCGACATCGTCGTCGTGGACATGGGCTCCGGCTACGACATCGGCACCGTTTCCCTCACGGGCGAGCTCGTCCGGCTGCAAATGAAGAAGCATCGGGTCAAGGAACAATCGATCTCCTATCCGGTCATCCGCGTCGCCAATGAGCGCGACATCGAGCGGCTCAACGAGTACCGC
>CAYMLN010000556.1:0-2250 GCA_964391045.1 uncultured Saprospiraceae bacterium | reverse complement strand
CTACCTGGAAACCAAGCGCGGGAATTTCCCGGCGGCCCTCCAGCACTTCATGACGGCGGAGGCGCTGGCGAGTGATCCCGCCACGGAGCGCAACGTATGGCGTATCCGCAAATTCGCAGCCGACGGGGACCCTGAACGCGGCCGGCTGACCTCGCTGGCCAACCTTACCAACGATTTTGGCCTGCTGTACCAATCGGTCGGTGACGAAGAGCGGCAGATGGAGAAATTCAGGAGGGCGATCACCATCGGCGCACGAATCGGGGACCCGATCGTCCAGTCCTACGCCACCAGCAATATTGGGACGTACTATGCTGCCCTCGGGCGACCGGATTCCGCCGCCTTTTATATCCGGCGCGCCCTGCGGTTTTCGGCTGAAGCGGACTTCCACCCCTATGACGGCACCATGTACAATTCGCTCGGCCAGGCGTTTCTCGAAAGCGGCCAGGTGGATTCGGCCCTGCATTATTTCCGCATATCCGTTGACCTCGGGCTGGCGGAGAACAATGTGGCAAGTACGGCTGTCGCGTATGTAGGACTGGCGGCACTCATGGAGCGGCAGGGACAAGCCGATTCGGCATATGCCTATGCCCATAAGGCGCTCACTATTTTCAGGAAAAGCGGAGAGCGATCCGGACAATTGTCCGCGTTTAACGTCTTGACCCGACATTTCCGGCGGTCCGGGCAAATCGACAGCGCGTTTCACTATTTGACCCTGGCGCTGGCAGCGCAGGACAGCCTCGCCGGTCCGGATAAGATCAAGCAGTTTGAGCGGATCGGCTTTCAACAACAACTCAAGGTCAGGGAGCTGGAACAAGAACGCGAACGGTCCCGATCCCGGACGCGGTCAATCGCCCTTGTCGCCGGCCTGTTGGCCTCGCTCCTCTTTGCCGGCTTGATCTACCGCAACAACCGGCAGAAGCAGAAGGCCAACCGGATCCTCGAGCAGGCGATGCAAGACTTGAAGGCCGCCCAGGCCCAGCTCGTGCAATCCGAGAAGATGGCCTCCCTCGGAGAGCTCACGGCAGGCATAGCCCATGAGATCCAGAACCCGCTCAACTTCGTCAACAACTTCGCCGAGATCAATGCCGAGTTGATCCAGGAAATGCGCGAAGCGCTGGACGCGAACCGCATCGACGAGGCAAGATCCATCGCTGCGGATATCCGGGAGAACGAGGAGAAGATCCGGCATCACGGGCACCGCGCCGACGGCATCGTCAAGGGGATGCTGCAGCACAGCCGCACGAGCGCCGGCGTCAAGGAACCTACGGACATCAACCTCCTCGTGGACGAGTATCTCCGGCTGGCCTATCACGGGCTGCGGGCAAAGGATAAATCCTTCAACGCCAGATTTGAAACCGAACTCGATGAGACGTTGGTACCGATCCATGTCGTGCCGCAGGATCTGGGTCGCGTCGTGCTCAACCTGATCAACAACGCCTTTTACGCCGTTTCCGAGCGGCAGCGCGCACAACCGCAAGACTATGTGCCTGAAGTTGTCGTGCGTACCCGGCGGACAGCAAGGGGCATCGAGATAGCGGTACGTGACAATGGGAATGGCATACCGGAGGCCATCCGGGAGAAGATCTTCCAGCCCTTTTTCACCACGAAGCCTGCCGGGCAGGGTACGGGCCTGGGTCTATCGTTGAGTTATGATATTGTCACCAAGGGACATGGCGGTTCGTTGCGTGTCGAGTCCGAGCCTGGGGAGGGGACGGTGTTTACCATCGCGCTTCCCGTTGGCTGATGCAGCGATAAAGGGGTTCATGGTGGTACCTCCGGACCTTGGGGCTGCGTTTCATGGATCGTACCTACGGCACTCCGGATCGATCGACGTCCTTTACGCCGGGTTAAAACCCGGCGCTAGGATATGGCCCGGTCCTACGGACCATGGATACATCTTACATGATGATGCATTCTGTCGACTAAATTTTGGCTTCATGGCGCTGTCCGATTCGGGCGCAATTGCTGAAAGAGGAAAAATCCGTTCATGAAGGGAGTGGCGTAGCCACGCTCACTGTCCTAGCGCCGGGTTGAAACCCGGCGCTAGGAGCGCATATGGTATCGGGAGTGCCGTAGGTACGACCCATGAGTGATTCTCTATGGCATTGTGTACAGCTTCATGAGCCATGCCTACGGCATTCCGAATCTTGAGGCGTCCGTTACGCCGGGTTGAAACCCGGCGCTAGGGTATGGCTCGGTCCTCCGGATCTTGCATCCGTGTTTCATGGGCCATGCCTACGGCATTCCGGA
>CAYMLN010000555.1:639-2252 GCA_964391045.1 uncultured Saprospiraceae bacterium | reverse complement strand
ATGCCCCCCTTGCGTGAACCGGATGCGAAAATGATGATTGGCAGGGGTCGAGTACCCTTCGGTCCAACTAATGGCATTAGGGTGTATGGTCGTCGACTTTTCGGCCGTGGAGATCTTGCGGATGTCGGCGTTCGGGTGGTGAATGAGGTAACTCGTATCCGGAACGATAGTGTCGCTGCGGTCCCAACCCGCGAAAGTCGCCGGCAGGTTGGCCGGGATCGGATCATCCAGCAAGACCAGCAGGAAGTCCGTCTCCTGCCCGAGGGCGGTGAGCTCACATCCTGTCAGCGAGAAGTATGCCGGCTCGACAGCCGGATTCGCGCAGGTCGGGGACGTGTAGGTGAAGTCGAACCGCCACAGGTCATATTGCGGCGTGAAATCGTACTGGCAGTGATAGGCGGATAACAAGTACGGTGTCTTATCCTGGCGCGTCGTGTTGACGAGCGCACCGGAGCACCAGCCGATGCCTTCATCCATGACCATGCGGATGCGCACGGTACTGTTGGCCAGCGACTGGTGAAGGGAGTCTGCAAAACAAGCCGTGTTCGGATGGCACGGAAGGGCTGTATTGAAGCCGATCCCGCGACCGTCGCGCCGATCCGGATGCACGTAGAGGATATCGATGACAAATACCGAAGGATCGACCGAGCTATCGTGACGCGTCCAACGGAAAATTGTCGTGGAAGGATCAAACGCCGGCGTGAGCAATTTTGGACCGGATTGGCCGTCGATCGTATAAGAAACCTTCCCCGTCAATGCATCGACCAGGTCGATTTGTTCACCAGGCGTCCAACGTTCGATACGCACAAGCATCTCGGTCTCGCGACCGGATGGAATATCCAGCTGGAAAACGATTTCCGCTTTTGCCGAAGGACCGAATTGTCCGGAACCCAGCCTCGCCCGCACGCCCATGACATCCAGGCGTCCTCCCTGGAGGGTATTCCATGCAGCCTCATCCGCAGCCTGCCAGTTGATCATGACCCGCGCGGGGCGGTCGGACCGGGAGACATCGATCGCGCTTGTCGCAGGGACTTGCGCCATGAGGCCCATCACCGTAAAAAGCATGATCCCAACGAAGAGGGATAGAATCCGGGTAATCTTCCGCATGGCGCCGCAAAGGTAATCCCGGCCGGTCGAACGGCTGCCGGTCATTTGGCAAAAAGCTGGCCGATGTCCTTGAATGCCTTGAACTCAAGGGCATTGCCACAGGGATCCAGGAAGAACATGGTCGCCTGCTCCCCGACCTGTCCCGCGAAGCGGATGTAGGGTTCGATCACGAAATGGATGCCGGCCGCCCGCATGCGCGCGGCCAGTTCCTCCCAGGCCGCCATCTCGAGCACGACGCCAAAATGGGGCACCGGCACATCATGGCCGTCGACGGGATTGTGATGCAGCGCTTCCTCGCGCCGGGGCTGGTAATGGACGACAAGCTGGTGACCGAAAAAGTCGTAGTCCGTCCACAGGTCGGAGGACCTGCCTTCCGGACAGCCGAGGACGGATCCGTAGAAATACCGGGCCGCAGCCAGGTCGTCAACAGGGATCGCGAGATGGAAAGGACGCAACGCGGTTGTCATACGTGATCAGGTTGTGTAGTCGGGAGAATACCTGTGATG
>CAYMLN010000555.1:0-629 GCA_964391045.1 uncultured Saprospiraceae bacterium | reverse complement strand
AACCGCGACCATGACGGCACGCTTGAAATGTGGACGCAACCAGGGCAAACGCTCGACCGCTTCGATCAACAGTGGTGACGCAGCGTAATACATCGATATGATTCCCCTGCCGGCCGCGGATTTGCAGAGCCGTTCGTCGCGAAACCGGGTCATGGCCCGATAGGCATCGCTGTCACGGCCGAAACAATAGGTTACGGCAAAGCAAGCTTCACCCTTGAGCCGTCCGGAAAGGTGATAGGTGACTGGCACGTCAAGCCGCTCGTGGCAGGAGAGCATGACTCGCCCACCCGGTGGCTTGTCCCCTGCCCGACCGACGGGAAAAAGCGCGTTGGTATGCACCGTCGCGCCGGCATAGACCGTGCCCGAGGTGAACTCCCCTTCCGCCCACTCGCCCGCCGCGATCTGCCGGCCACCTGCGTCGACGATCACGGGCAGCTCGAGATGCAAGAATCGGTGACGCGATGACAGGTTAGTCACGGCAACTTCCAGGTTGTACCAGTCGGCCGTGACTCCCGTGCGCGCTTCCCATTTGGCCTTCAACCGCAATTCAGGATCCCTGTCCGCTTCCGCGTCGCTGAAAGCCGGCGATTCCGGCACAGGGATCGTGCCGCCCTCAAAGAAGAGCTCAC
>CAYMLN010000554.1:0-2256 GCA_964391045.1 uncultured Saprospiraceae bacterium | reverse complement strand
CGCGTAAAAACCGCCAGTGAAAATGCGTTCATGCTGGTGCACCATCTCGTTGGAGACTCTTACGCGGTTGAGGCGCAAGCTCGGCAGTGTCGCCATGTAGGTGCCAGTGTCGGCATCCAGTCGAGCTGTGACGATGTCGATCAATTTGACCCGCCCTTGTTTTTCAGCCCTTGCCTTGAAAAGCTCCTCTTCACCAGGTCGGACGGTCCGGTCCTGCAGTTGTCGCTTGACGATCTCCAGGCCCTCCTCGATCTCCTTCGGATCGGTGGTGGCACAGTAGCGCCCGAGCAGGAATTCGATCACGTAGGTGGGCACCGGGTAGGTCTTGCGGAATTGCTCGAGCAGGTCCTTGCGGACGATGTATCCTTCGAATGCCTTCGCGGCGATCTTGTCGATGTGGTCCAGTTCCATGGGCTGTGGTTACTCTCCGACCGTGGTCGGTTTTTTGTCGATGATGCGGTCTTGCGGATCGAGCAATACGATGGTCGCGGCCTGGCCCTCCGCGGCATCGTCCACCATCAGGGTGACGCTGTCGCCCGATACGGTCCGCTGGGCGGTCAGGACGATCGAGGTCGACGGATCACCGTAACGGGTCCGGATATCTGCGGTGTAGCCGTCGGTCGTGTCCAGGGTCTTGATCGTCACCTTCAGGTTCACCCATTTGACTTCTGCGATCCGGGCGTTGACGTATTCCGTTCCCGGATTCGAGATGATCAGGGTCGGGGTCAGGCATTCAT
Organism: uncultured Saprospiraceae bacterium; assembly: GCA_964391045.1. GTDB lineage: Bacteria > Bacteroidota > Bacteroidia > Chitinophagales > Saprospiraceae > Opimibacter. The sequence continues at coordinate 1,519 of CAYMLN010000554.1, read as the reverse complement.
GCAGGGAAATGCCGCCGTGGGCATATTCCTCATTGGCCTTGAAGAAGGAGATATCCGGTGCGTAGGCAATATGGATCAGCGGATTCCAGCGCCAGGGCAAGTGCAGGAGGTCCGAATGTGCGCCTTCCTTGATCAGGGCGCAGCGGCCCCATCGCGTTTCCGCGAGGCCCTTGTTGAGCGGCTTCTTGGGCAGGCCGCCCGGCACCAGCAGCCATCCGTGGTCCGTGACCACCTTGACGCGTCGGATCCCCTTTGCCAGGGCGGCCTCGAGGGCCTCCCGCACCTCGTAGAACAGCTCGGGTATGCGCCGGACCATCCCGGCCCCTTCCTGGTGCCCCTTCGTATCGATCTCGCCGATCTCCTGCCAGTATTTGCCCGGACCGGCGATGTCCGCCGGCGAGGTGACATGCGTGTACCCGGCGGCGGCCAGCGCCTCACGGAAGTAGGCCGTCTGCAAGTCCTTACCTGACTTGAGCCGCGGGCGGAACTCGTCGATGGCGCTGTCGGTGGCCACCTGCGGGGCGACCGGTGACACCTGCGGCTTTGCCGTCGGGGTCAACGAAGGAATGGCGGACCAGCCGGACGTCAGTTCGACAGCAAAGCCTTCTTTTTTCAGGTTCTCCGCAAAATCAACGGCCAGTTCATACCGGAAAGCGTCCACGAAGAGCACGAAGGATTCGGTCTCCTCGCGGGCGGTCATGGCCGTGAAGATCCCGGGATCGTCGGCTACGAGCTTTTGGAACAGGGTGGTGATTCGGGTGATCCAGGGCCGGTAATACAGGTCGATGACGGCCGTTACGGCCCCTTTGTCCCGGTCGGATCGCGCGAAGGCCAATGCCAGGCGCATGTGCCGGTCCACCTTGATGCCCTCGGATGCGTAGTGATTCCGAAGATCCGGCAGGTTGCCGAAGGGATAGGGCTTCAGGCTGAGGGCGGCCATGGCGATCAGATGCTCCAGGGCCATGGCCAGCGGGGATCTGCCCAGTTCGGTCCATACCCATGCGCGGCGGGGCCCGTGCTCCGATTCCAGGGCATGCAGCGCTTCGAGGGCTTTCTGGGGATCCCGGCCGGCGATCTCCTTCAGCAAGCGGGCGAGTTCTTCTTCGGCGCGCTCGTTGTCCTGCGGCCAGCTCTCGCGGGGCAGGGCGCCGTCGCCGACACCGAGGTCGGCTGGCCGGGCCATGCGCAGGTAATCCTCGATCTCCGGATACTTGCCGGGCGCATGGGCGTAATGTTCCCACACGGGCTTCCAGGCTCCGCGTTGGGCGCCCAACCGGAGGGCGATGTCCTTGATGAGCCGGTGGTCAGCCTCGATGCCGTAATGGGTCTTGAGCAGGGTGGTGAAGACCTCGCGCTTGCCTGTCGGCAGGAGGTCCAGCCAGGTATCTCCCTTGCACATCCATTTCAGGATATGCGTGAACATGTCGGGCAGCAGGAGGTTGGAAAGGAATTCGGCATCCACACTGTCCCTGCCCGCCAGGGCCTCGCGGTCCGTGAAGATGGCCGGCAGGGCCTTGCG
>CAYMLN010000553.1:0-2258 GCA_964391045.1 uncultured Saprospiraceae bacterium | reverse complement strand
AACGGTCTTGATGGTATCGATGAGCTGTTGATGCCGGTCAGCCGGCGTGGCGTCGGATTCGCCTTGCCCTTTGGGGGCCAGGCGCTCGGCATACGACCGGATATGCCGGATCATGCTTTGTAAGCCATTGGAGCGGGTGGGCGACAGGTGCGCCTTGAGGCCGATCTCTTCGATGAAATGAAGATCCGCCCCGATGATCGCCCTGGCGTCCAACCCGGAAAGCACACGGATAAGGAGTGCGATGATGCCCTTGGTGATCACCGTGTCGCTGTCGGCCGACAGCCAGACCCGTCCGTCCCGTTCATCGGCGTGCAGCCAGACTTGTGATTGGCAGCCCTTGACGAGATACGCATCTGACCGATAGGCGGGATCGAGTGGCGGCAGGGCCTTGCCCAGGTCGATGAGGTACTCGTACCGGTCGGTCCAGTCGGAAAACAGCGCAAACTCGGCAATGATCTCCGCCTGGCGCACATCGATCTCGGGGACCTGCGCGCTCATGAGAGGATCCTGACGGCTTTGCGGAGCGCGTGGGCAAACCGCTCGACTTCGGCCATCGTATTGTACATGGCGAAGGAAGCACGGACCGTACCGGGTAAGCCCAGGGTGTCCATCAGCGGTTGGGTGCAGTGGTGTCCCGTGCGCACGGCAATGCCTTGTTGGTCGAGCAATGTGCCGATGTCGTAGGGATGGATCCCGTCGACCACGAAGGAGAAGACGGATACCTTGTCCTGCGCGGTGCCGATCTCCCGCAACCCGGGAATGCCAGCAGTGGCCTCACGGCATGCGGCGAGGAGGGCGTCCTCGTGCCGGCGCGCGGCATTCCGGTCGATGGAGGACAGGTAGCGGCATGCGGCGGCAAGGCCGATGGCCCCGGCGATGTCAGGTGTGCCGGCCTCGAACTTGAAGGGCAGGTCGTTGAAAGTTGTCCCTGACCAGGATACATTGGCGATCATTTCGCCGCCGCCTTGCCAGGGGGGTAATGCATCGAGCCATTCGCGCTTGCCGTAGAGGATGCCGATACCTGTCGGGCCGAGCATCTTGTGGCCGGAGAAGGCATAAAAATCCGCGTCGAGGGCCCTTACATCGACCGGCATATGCGCGATCGACTGGGCGCCGTCGAGGAGCACAGGGATATCTTGCGCATGTGCGAGGCGTATGATCTCGCCGACCGGATTGACCGTGCCAAGACTGTTGCTCACATGGTTCACGGCGACGATACGGGTCTTCGGTCCGAGAAGGCCCCGGAAGGCATCCATGTCGAGTGTCCCGTCAGGACGAACGGGAATGACGCGGATCTCCGCCTGCCGCAGGGCGGCGACGAGTTGCCACGGGACGATATTGCTATGGTGCTCGAGGCCGCTGACGATGATCTCATCACCCGGGTGGAGCCTGGACAACCCAAATGAATAGGCGACAAGGTTGATGCTTTCCGTCGTGCCGCGCGTGAAGATGACCTCCTCGGGTTCGCCTGCGCCGATGAAGGTGGCCACGTCCCTACGCGCTTGTTCGAACGCTTCTGTAGCCTCCTGGCTCAGTTGGTGAACGCCCCGATGAACATTGGCATGCGTATGCCGGTAGTAGTGGTCCATCGCGTCGAGCACCTGCACCGGTTTCTGGCTCGAGGCTGCGCTGTCGAGGTAGACGAGCGGAGACCCGTGGACCTGCCGGTCGAGGATCGGAAAATCCTTCCGGATGCGGTCCGTGTCGAACGGTGCGATGCCTGCCGCGGAGGGCTTCATAGCACTGTACCCATTTGGGGGCCGATGTAGGCCCGGAGGTGACTGTCCGGAATATGCTCGACCAGCGGTGCGAGGAAGGCGGATTTCAGCATTTGCCGGGCAGTCGCTTCGTCGAGTCCGCGCGAGCGGAGGTAAAACATAGCCTGCGCGTCGAGCTGGCCGATCGTGGCGCCGTGGCTGCAGCGCACATCGTCCGCGAAGATCTCGAGCTGCGGCTTGCTGTTCATCAGCGCGTTGGCCGACAGCACGAGCGCATCGTTTTGCTGGAAGGCATTGGTCTTCTGGGCGTCCGGGCTGACGAAGACCTTGCCGTTGAAGGCGGCCGATCCGAAACCGTCGATGATCCCCTTGTACCATTCGTGGCTTTCGCCGTGCGGCACCTTGTGGTTGATCCGGGTCTGGTGGGTCACGGATTGCTGCCCGGCGGCCAGGTATGCGCCTTCGAGCGACGTGAATGTGCCCGGGGCCTCGAGTTCGACATCGATCGTATTGCGCACGACCAGGCCGCCGCGGTCAAAG
>CAYMLN010000552.1:0-2260 GCA_964391045.1 uncultured Saprospiraceae bacterium | reverse complement strand
CGACCTCGACATGCCGTACTATGTCGTCATCGAGCACCGCAACCACCTCATCGTCATGTCCGACTCGCTGTGTCCGGTCAACCTGATGAACAGCACCATCACCTATGACTTCCGCGCCCGGAACAGCTACATCGACAATCCGTTCATGTTCGACTTCATCAAGGGCCAGAAGGAGATCCTGCCCGGCGTGTGGGCGATGTTTGCCGGCAACGGGGAACAGACCATCTCCGGCGCCGCCGATATCGACATCAACCAGGATGACCGTACGGCCTGGCAGATTGAGAACGGCGATTATGGCCAGTACCGGACGGGCGACTACAACCTGAACGGCGACGTCAACTTCAACGACCGCGTGACGTGGGAACGCAACAACGGTAACTCTTCGAGCGTACCGCGCGACTAATATGACTTACGGGTGGCCTGCCCGTCAGGCCACCCCTTTTTTCACCCGATGACCTATTCAACAAAGCGACAAAGCACCATGTACAACCCAATAACAAATCCGATCCGCCGGACCCTGGCCGTATGCGCCACGTTTATCCTTGCCGGCTTCTCGACCCTGGCGGTCGGCCAGCAGGCGCCTCGCCTGGTGACCAAATTCGCCAACCCGGCCTATGATGCCGTCAGCCGCACCTATTCGGTGGACATCATGGTCAGCAGCCTGCATTCGGAAGAGGTCTTCTTCGGGATGAACCTGCGCTTCTTTTATGATGCCTCCATGCTCGAGTTCCGCGGGATCGACCAGTATGCGCCGGGCACCGGCTTCATCCGCCAGGAGCCCCGGGCATCCGTCGGCAACGACATCTCGGGCGTGCAGCTCCTCGGCCTGGAGCGCGCGGCCGGCTATGTCAACGGCGGCGTCGAAGCCAAGGACGAGCGCTATCCGGTGATCATTCGCCCGGGCGCCGACACGAAGCTCTGCCGCGCCAATTTCTATGTGCCGCTCCGCTACCAGGACGAAGTGGAGTTCTGCCCCTCGCTCGTATGGGACAAGAAACCGTTCCTCGACGAGGGTGGCCTGCTCGGCAGCGACGGCGTGCTGATCTCCGTCAAGGAAGATGACCGCGCCACGCGGGCCGACTCGCGCCGCTCCATCGTCGAAGGCGAGCCGTTTAACTGGCAGTATCGCCGCCAGGAGGGCCTGCCATACGGCGAGCCGGCATCCAAGGTATGCGTGATCACCGCGCAGACGACCTCGACGGGCGAGCCCACCTCGGCCGACGGCTACGCGTTGTTCCAGAACCAGCCGAACCCGTTTGACGAGCAGACGAGCATCGAGTTCATCCTGCCCTATGCGCAGCAGGCGAAGCTCAACCTCTACACGGTGGAGGGCGAGTTGCTCGAAGTGATCGACGGCTACTATCCGGCCGGCCGCAGCAAGGTGCTGCTGCAGCGCAAGCCGTGGATGGCCCGCACGGGCATGGTGTACTACCAACTCGTCGCCGGCGACAACGTCGCCCTCGTGCGCAAGATGAACCTGGTCAACCGCTAGGACAGCGCGCAGGCGCCAACGCGTCAAGAGATATCCAAGCCCTGGTCGTGATGACCGGGGCTTTTTTATTGCCTTCATGTCGGGGTTTGCCGATGCGGGAGATGACGAAATGGGGCAGGCCGGACAGATCGATTGCGCGGCTATGTGTATCCGGTTGGCATTGAGTGCGCTAGCCCGCGCGTGCACGGCGGAATGCCGGGACGCGTTCAAAACATGGCTTAACAGTTTGATAACTAGCAGGTTTGTTGGATATTAGCCGTCGATTGTCCCCCCAATCGAACCAAATGCGCCACCCTGCCTGCCTGCCCTTCGCTCTCCTCAGGGGATCATACGCTGTAGAACCGGCCGACCGAACGCGTGCATCGCGATCGTCGGGGTGTCCCGCGCATCAAGCCTGAATTCACTCACCCGACCCCAAACCGCCAATGAAGACCATGACGATGACGACCACCTCTTCCTTGCATTACGCACCCGATTTCCGCATTACCGCCGCATGGCGCGTGGTGTTTTTATTCGCGTCAATGCTCATGCTGTCGCAGGGGGCGATGGCCCAGATCACGCAGGTGGGTGCGTCGCAGACGGCGACCGGTACGGCTACCTTGACGATCAACAAGCCTGCCGGCCTCCAGGTTGGCGATGTCATGCTGGCGACGATTTCCTACAACGAGACCAGCGGGGGCATCGACCTGGATGTGGCGCCGACCTCGGCAGGGTGGACGCTGATCCAGGATGTCAGCCTGGACATAGACGGGGGCGATGATGAATGGC
>CAYMLN010000551.1:1386-2262 GCA_964391045.1 uncultured Saprospiraceae bacterium | reverse complement strand
AGTTGTATGGTGAAAACTACATTATCAATGGGCAAAAAATCTGGACAACAGGCGCTGACACAGCTGACTACATCATGGCGTTCGTGCGGACCGATAGTCAGGTCCGCGGCCATCAGGGCCTTTCGATCCTGTTGGTCGATCGGAATTTACCTGGCATTACAATCCGCACAATTCCAAAACTAGCGGGCCAGGCAACGCATACGTGCGAAGTGTTCTTCGATAATGTGGTCGTTACAGCAGACAATCTTCTCGGCTCGGTAGGAGGTGGCGCTAAGCTGATCTTCAGCCTGCTTGATGCCGAACGGGTCTATGTCGCCGCGCAAGCTTGCGGTATCGCTCAGGGCGCTTTTGAACAAGCACACACCTATTCCAAAGAACGTAAGCAGTTCGGCCAGGAGATCATAAAGCACCAAGCCGTGGGGCACATGCTTGCAGAGATTGCGGCAGACATTCATGCCGCACGGCTGGTGTGTTGGCAAGCAGCATGGCGATTGGATCAAGGCCATTCTTGTTCCATGGAAGCTTCAATCGCGACGATCGTTGCCAGCGAAGCGGCCACTCGTTGTATCGGAAAGGCCATGCAGGTGATGGGCGGGTATTCCTATGCTGTAGAGTTTCCCCTCGAGCGCTTTTGGCGCGAAACCAAACTTTATGAAATTGCTGGCGGGTCAAGCCAGATCATGAGAAACATCATTGTCAAAAATCTTCTTGTCCGTGACGATCTGGATTATGTTCCCTAGCTAGCGAATGGCGTGGCCACCCCCATTTAATGTTCCCCGCCGCCAGACGACAGAAGCCTTAAGCGGGATATCGTTGCGGTGGTTGGGGAGGGTGCATGGGCATCTGGAAACCTGCGAGGGGCGTTATTATGCAAGA
>CAYMLN010000551.1:0-1376 GCA_964391045.1 uncultured Saprospiraceae bacterium | reverse complement strand
GAACCGCCTTTATTACTGGTGCATCCACCGGGCTCGGTTCCCATTTCGCAAATATTCTGGCCCGACGGGGCTGCGGCGTTGTTCTTGCAGCCCGACGGACCTACATGCTCGATCAGCATGTGGACCGCCTCAAGGCTGAAGGCCACGCTGCGGCGGCAGTTCATCTTGATGTGCGAGACACGGCGGCGATCGGGCCGGCGCTGGATAAAGCCGAGCAGTTTCTTGGACCAATTTCAATCCTGATCAATAATGCGGGAATAGCAAGTGGCAATCAGGCTTTGGACGTTCAGTCGGCCGAATGGGACGAAATTTTCGAGGTCAACACCCGCGGCGCATTTTTCACTGCCACGGAAGCGGCCCGTAGAATGATGAACAACGGGGCCGCGGCCGCAGGCCAGGCGCGTATCCTCAATATCTCGTCGATTACGGCCTTCTCAGTCACGCCCGGGTTGGCTGTATATTCCGCCTCGAAGGCAGCAGTGTCATCGCTGACCAAAATATTGGCGCGCGAATGGGCTCGCGGTGGCATTTCGGTGAATGCGCTCTGCCCTGGCTATATCGAAACCCCGATGAACGGCGACTGGTTTGCTACGGAGGCAGGCACGGCTCAGCTCAAGAGCTGGCCGCGACGTCGGCTCGTCCCGATTAATGCACTTGACGACATCTTTCTGGCGCTCTGCGGTCGGTCGGGCGAATTCATTACCGGTTCGCTCTTCACGATTGACGATGGCCAGACACTCTGACGGAACGGCCGAGGGATCAGGGCGCGCCCATGCCAGAGACGTAGGTCGTGAACGTATCGTCTTCATCGGCCGGTTGAACGCGTCGGCTATGCCTATGGCTGAGGCCTACAAAGAAGAGTGGGCCACCTATTAATCGGCGCCGGATTTTGACGCCTATCTCCGCCACGCCCAGGCCTACAAAATTCTGCTTCCAGCGGTAAAACGTTGCCTCTGCTATCCCCAGCTTGCGGCAAACTTCGCCAACCGCCAACCCACCATCAACCTGGCGCAGCACAAACGCAATCTGTTTGCCGCTAATTTTCTTCTTCGGCATTCGAGTACTCCTTTCCGTGAAAAATGTACCGGGAAAGTCGCATAAATTCTGGACCAAATTACAGCGTCAAGGCATTCGTTAGGTCTAAGTATGATTTAAGGGCAGGAGGCACGCTTCCCGCTTGAATAGAAATACTAAATTCCAAGTAATTGTATTATATGAGAATAATATCTCTTGCTTTAAGAGAGATTTTCTGAATACTGTTTCGTGCAGCTGCTTATCTGGCGGCTGTGGGGCGTGGAAACCCCAAAAGAGACCCGCAAGTGAATTCAAGATTATGGGCCGGGTCGCGTGAAATGTCCGAGGGTTGGACAGTGAGA
>CAYMLN010000550.1:0-2279 GCA_964391045.1 uncultured Saprospiraceae bacterium | reverse complement strand
AAGGCGCTTTTTCTAAAACCGAGCCACCCGGCCAGGGCGAGAAGGGCGAGGAGGGCGATGTCGAGGGCCATGGTCGTAAATTAGTCGTTCGCGGGGTAAGGATGCCATTCCGCCAGGAAATTCATACGACTGGCGGGGAAAGTTGCCGAAAAACACGGAAACCCCTACCTTGGTCTTATTGTATAACCACCCTGATCACGGTCTTATGTCACTGAGATCGCTTTTTTTCATCGCCCTGATGGGTCTTGGGTTTGCCGCCGGCGCCCAGACCGCGGATGCGGACGACCTTCCCGTAGCCTTCCTCATCGGAGAAAACGAAGACAAATACCTGGGCCTGTCCCAGGCATACCCGGCTGTATTTGTCGCCCTCTTCGACCAGGACATGGATGCCGCATACACCCAGTGGAGCGGTTTCCTGATGGATATCGAGGACTATGCCGCCCGGCTCGATTTTGACCTCAAGGGTGTCAAGCTGTGGATGAATCTCTATTTCCGGCCCGATGGCCGGATCGCGCACATCGCCTACTATCCGAAGCCCAACAGCCGGCTTGTACCCAACGAGCACCTCACAGCCTTCTTCCGGCAGTTTGCCCAGCAGTACAAGCTTCCCGTCACTTGGGACAAGGGCTTCCAGCACAGCGCCAGCGCCACCTTCCCGACCCATTTCACCCGGGCCGGGATGGAAACTGTACGCAAGGACTGACCGTTACCACGATGGGATCGATTTTACCGGCCATTTCGCCGGTCAATTCATATTTGGGTTTTCGCCCATATATTTGCCCGTTACCCGACCGGTCATGACGCAGTATACCGAAGCCAACATCATCACCCTCGACTGGAAAGAACATATCCGGATGCGTCCGGGCATGTACATCGGCAAGCTGGGGGACGGATCCACGCCGGATGACGGTATCTACGTGCTGCTCAAGGAGGTCATGGACAACGCCATCGACGAGTACGTTATGGGCCATGGCAAGCAGATCGACGTGACCATCCGGGACGGCGAGGTGACCGTGCGGGACTATGGCCGCGGCATCCCGCTGGGCAAGGTCGTCGAGTGCGTCTCCCAGATCAACACGGGGGCCAAGTACGATTCCAAGGCCTTCAAGAAATCCGTGGGGCTCAACGGCGTGGGGACCAAGGCAGTCAACGCGCTGTCCACCGCCTTCCGGGTGAAAGCCGTGCGGGAGGGAAAGGCAAAGGAAGCCACCTTCGAGCGCGGCGACATCGTGCGCGACGGCAAGGTGGCCAAGAGTGACGATGACCAGGGGACGGAGGTCTCCTTCCGGCCGGACGAACAGATCTTCCGGAATTACCAGTACAGCGACGAGATCGTCGAGCAGCAACTCTGGAACTATGCATGGCTCAACGCCGGCCTGAAGATCAAGTACAATGGCCGGATCTTCCAGTCGCGCGACGGCCTTCTTGACCTGCTCACACGGAAGACCGCGGGAGAGGAAGTGCGCTATCCGATCATCCACCTCCGCGGCGAAGACATCGAGATCGCGCTGACCCACGGCCAGCATTACGGGGAGACCTACTATTCGTTTGTCAACGGCCAGCATACCACGCAGGGCGGCACGCACCTCAATGCATTCAAGGAAGCGGTCGTCAAGACCCTGCGCGATCATTTCAACAAAAGCTTCGATCCGAAGGACGTACGCACCTCCATCATCGGAGCCATCTCCGTGCGGATCGAAGAACCGGTCTTCGAGTCGCAGACCAAGACCAAGCTCGGGTCCAACAACATCGCGCCCGACGGGCCGAGCATCCGCAGTTTCATCGGCGAATTCGTCAGCCGCGAGCTGGACAACTTCTTGCACAAGCATCCCGACACCGCGAAGGAGGTGCTCAAGCGGATCCAGCAGAGCGAGCGGGAACGCAAGGAGATCGCCGGCATCAAGAAACTCGCCAACCAGCGGGCGAAGTCGGCCAACCTACACAACAAGAAACTCCGGGACTGCAAGGTCCACTACAATGACAGTTCGCGCGTCGATGCCGAACAACGCAACCGCTCGACCATCTTCATCACCGAGGGGGATTCGGCGTCGGGCTCGCTCACGAAAGCGCGCGACGTGCAGACGCAGGCGGTGTTTTCCCTGCGGGGCAAGCCGCTCAACTGCTACGGGCTGACCAAGAAAGTCGTTTACCAGAACGAAGAATTCAACCTGCTGCAACACGCGCTGAACATCGAGGACGGTCTCGAGGACCTGCGGTACAATCGCGTCGTGATCGCGACTGATGCTGACGTCGACGGGATGCACATCCGGCTGTTGCTG